>CACKTS010000020.1 GCA_902603095.1 uncultured Alphaproteobacteria bacterium | reverse complement strand
AATGTTAGCATCTTTTGGCGTGAGTGAACTAATCATCGATTCAACTGCAAAGGTTCCACTTCCTTGCATAGGCACACATTGATAATTACCTTCTCCATCAATTAATTTAATTAATGAGTCACGAATAGATTGATTTAGATCTATGAATTTTTGATCACGTGATCCCCAATCATGAAGCATCGCTTCTTTTGTGCTCATTGAGGTTGTTAAAGGACCAGGAGTTAAAAGTTTTTTATCCATTAAATTTTTATACTATTCTCTTAAATCTTTATCGATGTCTTATCAAATAATTTAACTTACATTTGAAAAAAATATTCTTATAAGTTAAAATATATTTATGTCAGACAACATTGTTAACTACTTACTTGAATTATTAGAAAAAAAAGGTTCCGATATTCAATATGGCAATGAAAATGTAACTCAATTAGAACATGCTCTACAATGCGCGGAATTAGCAGAGCAACATAGTAAATCAGATGCCTTTATAACAGCAGCTTTGCTACATGATATTGGTCATCTTTTATATGAAGATGATGATCCCATTCATCAAGGAAAAGACGGTGTTCATGAGGATTTAGGAGCAGATTACTTATCAAAATATTTTGGTGAAGAGGTAACACTTCCGATTAGAGCACACGTTGCCTCCAAGCGATATCTTGCAGCAGTTGAAGATGGATATTACGATGAATTATCAGAAGCATCAAAAATATCTTTAAAAGTGCAAGGTGGTATTTTTTCAAAACAAGAAGCGGAAAAATTTATTAATAAACCACAAATGAAAGAAGCGGTGGAAATGAGACGCTTCGATGATCAGGCAAAAATATTAAATAAAAAAACACCTTCAGTTGAACATTTTCGAAAATATGTAGAAAATTCGTTCCAAGAAAATTCTTAGTAAAATAATTTAAGAATTAAATATAAAATAAACACCAACAAAAAATATTACTGCTGAAATTAGTCTAATTTTTCTAATTTTTTCACCCAGTAATATAAAACTAATTAATGACGCCATAATTATACTAGATTCTCTAATAGAGGATACGTAAGCAATTGGTTGATGATTCATACTCCATATAATTATCCCATAAGCTGTAAAAGACATAACAGAAGCAATTGTTATTAGTACAAATTGGTTTAATTTTAATTTAAATAAACCACTTTTGTTTGTTAAATAAACATAACTAATAGTAAGCCAGCCACCTAAAAAAAAATTCCATACAATAAAACTAAATGCATTAGCAGAACTTCTTACTCCTGCTCCATCTGAAAAAGTATAAAGTGCAATTATTATCGAAACAAATAATGAAATAATTAGAAGCTTGATATTTAATTTATTTTTATAATTTTCCTTTGTTAATAAAAGTAGTCCAAAAACAACAATGCTTATTCCAATAAAACCTTTTGTGCTTATATAATCTTGTAAAAAAATAACCGATAAGATTGTAACAAAAACTGGCGCAAAACCTCTAAAGACAGGATAAATTATAGTTATATCTCCTTTATTATACATACTTCCTAAAATTAAAAAATAAGCACTATGTAATAGAAGCGATAAAACTAAATAAAGCCACGTTATACCTTCAGGAATAGGCACAAAAAATAAAATGGGAAAAAAGATTATGCTTTGAAATAGCATTTTCCAGGACATTGCTACTTGAGAGTCTGTAATTGATTTAATGATTATATTCCAACTCGCATGAAGTAACGCTGCAAAAAGTATTAGTAAAAAAATTCCGTTTTCACTCATTACAAAAAAAATGGGGATGCAAACATCCCCATTATTATTAGACAAAAAAATTAACTTTTTGGTTCAGTTTTTCCGTCGTATCTTTTTTTCCATTCAGCAACAATACGATCTTTATTTGCAGCAGCCCAAACAAAGTCATTATTAATTAACTTAGCTTGTACTTCATCATAAAAATCTGGCAGCTCTGGATCTTTGGTTACTTTTGATGGGTCAGCAATAATTGATTGTCTTTCACCAAACAATTTCATACCATCGCCTAAAGTCCAATCCATTAATGTTTTAGCATCTTCCAGATTATCTGTGCCTTCCATTATAGCGACCACTTGCATTTCCCATCCTATTCCTTCATCAGGAATAATCATATCAATTGGCGCACCAGCTTTGATAACTTTAATTGCTCTGCCTGGCCAAGAAATACCAATGGCAAATTCACCTGAACCAGCTTGTTTACAAGGCTTAGAACCAGAGTGAGTATACACACCTATATTTTCATGAAGAGCATCCATGTATTCCCATGCTTTTTCTTCACCCCATATTTGAATCCAACTAGAGGCATCCAAAAAGCCTGTACCAGATGATGCAGGATTAGGCATAGAAATGTGACCTTTATAAATTGGATTTGTTAACTCAGCCCAACTTGTAGGTTTTGGTAGACCATGTTTTTCTGCTTCTATTCTATTCCAACAAATGCAACCAGCCCAACCATAGTTTCCAACCCAAGTAACAGGATCAGTGTTATCAACATATCGTTGATCAATCGCATCCATTCCCTTTGGTGTATATTCTACAAACATACCTTCTGCTTCCATATTGAGAGCAACAGTAGCTGCCATTTCGAATAAAAAGTCTGCTTGAGGATTATCTTTTTCTGCCATCATTTTAGCAGCCATTGTACCTGTTGATTCACGCACAACATTTACTTTAATATCAGGATGTTGTTTTTGAAATTCATCCATGTAATGTTTTAAATTATCTGCATCAGTACTTGAGTAAACCAATAGCTCACCTGCATTTGATAACTGACTAAATGTTGATAAAGATAAAAGAATTAAAACAGCACTTAACGTTTTAAATGTTTTTTTAATTAAGAACATATAATTACCTTCCGTTAAAATTTTACATTTATTAATTATAAATATGACAATCATGTTAAGCATATATTAAAAATTGTTAACATTTATCTGTAAATTTCAATATAATTTTGCGTATAACAGGCTATAACTATGATAAATTTACTTACAATTTATTTGATTCTATGGAGAATAATAACACATATCTTGAAGTTAAAGATTTATCGAAATCATTTGGAAATTTTGAAGCAATAAAAAATATTGATATCAATATACAAGAAGGTGAATTTGTTTGCTTTCTTGGCCCTTCAGGTTGCGGCAAAACAACCTTACTAAGATGTATAGCGGGATTAGAAACTCAAAGTACAGGATCTGTTATTCAAAAAAATATTAATATATCAAATGAGCCTCCATCAAATAGAGATTTTGGAATTGTCTTTCAGTCTTATGCCTTATTTCCAAATCTGTCTGTCTTTTCAAATATATCTTATGGTTTAATAAATAATAAATGGAAAAAAGCAGATATAAAAAAAAGAGTAGATGAATTATTAAGTTTAGTTAATTTAACTGAACATGCATTAAAATATCCAAGTCAGCTATCTGGCGGTGAGCAACAACGTGTAGCCTTAGCGAGAGCTTTAGCAACTTCACCAGGATTGTTGTTACTAGATGAACCTTTATCTGCCTTGGATGCAAAGGTTAGAGTGTTTTTGAGAAAACAAATACGAGATTTGCAAAGAAAACTTGGTGTAACAACTATTATGGTTACTCATGATCAAGAAGAAGCACAAACAATGGCGGATAGAATTTTCGTAATGAAAGATGGGGAAATAATTCAATCAGGAACACCAAGTGAAATTTATACAAAAGCAAATTCTCCTTTTATAGCTTCTTTTATTGGTAGTATGAATTTTATCCCTGCGATTATTAATAGTTCAAACAAAGTAAAATGTAATCAAATAGAGATAAATTGCGATATAGGAAATTTTAAAGCAAATGATTCTGTGCAATTAGCAATTAGGCCCGAGGAGATTCAGTTTAAGCAAGGCAATCAGGATGACAATATGATTCCAGGAAGAATTAAAGAAGTTGAGTTTTTAGGATCTTTTCAACGAGTGTATTTTGAAGTTAGGAATTTTACAGATGAATTAATTATAGTTGATGTCCCGAGTTCAACGGCAAGGAAAGTAGAATTAGATATTAATAAAGAATTGAATTTATATTTTTCTAAAGAAGATGCTCGGATTTATTCAACATAATTAGACATATGAGCTTATTAAAATTTGCAGATATTCGTAGAGGTAAAGATTCAAGTGATCGAGTTGGGCTGTTTATGCTCATTTCCTATATTATTCTTTTTTTATTATTTTTAGTTTTACCTCTAGGGGCTTTAATTTCAAAAAGTTTACAAAATAAAGATGGTGAGTTTATAGGTCTTACAAATTATAACTTGTATCTTCAAGAACCAGCGTTATTTCAATCACTTTATAATAGTTTATTCGTCGCTATTTGTTCCACTGTTATTGTTGTTGTATTGGCATTTTTATTTTCTTATGCCTTAACAAGAACCTGCATGCCCTTTAAAGGTTTTTTTAAATTAGTAGCTTTAATACCTTTATTAAGTCCATCCATTCTTGCTGCGATAGCTCTTGTGTATTGGTTTGGGAATCAAGGTGTTTTAAAAGAAGTGTTGTTAGGAAAATCAATATATGGACCTATTGGTATCATTATGGCTTCAGTGTATTGGACCTTTCCTCATGCACTTATAATTTTAACAACTTCTTTATCATTATCTGATTCACGTTTGTATGAAGCGGCAGATGTTTTAAAAACATCTAAACTGAGAGCATTTTTCACCATCACTATTCCAGGGGCAAGATACGGAATCATTAGTACGGCTTTTGTAATTTTTACTCAAGTGTTTACCGACTTTGGTGTTCCTAAGGTTATAGGAGGAAACTATAATGTTTTAGCAACTGATATTTATAAAGAAGTTGTTGGGATGCAAAATTTTCAAATGGGTGCAGTCATCTCTATGGTACTATTAGTTCCTGCAATGATAGCTTTTTTTATTGATCGTTATTCAAGAAAAAAACAAATCTCTTTACTCACGGCAAGATCAGTTGTTTTCAAACCGAAGAAACACTTTAAGGTTGATATGATCATGCTTGGATTTTGTTCAGCCTTAGCATTAATCATCATATTAATGATAGGAATGGCACAATTTGGAGCAATAGTTAAATATTGGCCTTATAACTTAAATTTTACGTTAAAAAATTATGACTTCCAAGTAGCAGGACTTGGTTGGGATTCTTTTTATAATTCAGTTGAATTGTCATTTTATACAGCAATTTTTGGCACCATTATTATTTTTGTTGGCTCCTACTTAATTGAAAAATTAAGAATTAATGAAGGATATAGAAATACAGTTCAATTTTTTGCTCTGATGCCAATGGCTGTACCAGGGTTAGTATTAGGACTAGCTTATATCTTTTTCTTTAATGCAAAAGATAATCCTCTAAATTTTATTTATGCAACAATGATTATCTTAGTTGTAAACACAATTGTTCATTTCTATACAGTCTCTCATTTGACAGCGATTACTGCATTGAAGCAAATGGATAAAGAATTTGAATCTGTTTCATTGTCTTTAAAAATTCCGATTTATAAAATGTTTTGGCGTGTAACCCTACCTGTTTGTCTACCACCTATTTTTGATGTTTCTATTTATTTATTTGTTAATGCGATGACTACCGTGTCCGGGGTAATCTTTCTTTATTCCTATGATACTACTCTTGCGTCTGTGTCTGCTATTCATCTAGATGAGCAAGGAGAAGTCGCTAAAGCTGCTGCGATGGCGATGTTAATAGTTTATGTTTCAATTGCTGTGAGACTTACCCATACAATTATTACAAAAAAAGTATTGCGTAAAACTCAAGCGTGGCGATACAATATTCTTGATACAAAATAATATTAATACAAAATACTGTTATGGATAAATTGGCGTATGACTTTGTTCAACCGAAAGATGTTAAGGGAAAAATTTTTCTTACATGTTTTCCTGGAAGAAAAGGAACAGAAATTACTTATAGTGAAAGTATTTTTTTAGAAGATTTAAATAACTTTAATAGTCTAGGCTGTAATACTATTCTAAGTTTGATTGAAGATTCAGAATTTGAAAAACTGTGTGATAAAAAAAATTTTGTTCGTTCTATATACGCTAAAAATTTAAAATGGACACATATGCCTATTGAAGATTTAAAAGCGCCTGATCGTCAATTTAATGAAAAATGGGAAACAACAAAAGTATTATTTAAAAATGATTTAATAGAGGGAAAAAATATAGTTATTCATTGTATGGGTGGAAAAGGACGCTCAGGAACCATCGCCGCCATTCTATTGATTGAATTTGGTGAAGATAATAAAAAAGCAATAGAAATAGTTAGAGAAAAAAGAAAAGGAGCAATTGAAACAGAGGAACAGGAAAAATTTATTTTAAATTATAATAGAATTAAATAAAAACACTTAAGTTAAAAATATTTTTAAGAATAAACAGTAAAAAAATCGAAATTAGTGCTGCAATAATTGGCAGTATAAACCAACCAATTGTAATTCTCCCCGCTATAGACCACTGCACTTCTTTTCCTCCTTTTAATAGACCAATCCCAATCACAGCACCGACAACGGCTTGTGAGCTTGAAACGGGAACTAAGGGGATAGAAGGTAAATTAATTGATTGCAAAAAATTACTAATACCTTGAGAGGCAAATAAAAATAAAACGATAGAGTGGGAGATAACAACAATAAAAGCGGCAACAGGTGACATCTTTAATAAATCGTTACCCACAGTGAACATAACTTTTTTAGAATAGGTAAAAACACCAACCGCAATAGCTAATCCACCAAGTAAAAATAATTGCTCCTTTGAACTAAAAACAAAAAAACTAGCAAGGGAAATATCCGTAAACGGCGATATAGGAACAAATACACCCATAACGTTAGCAATATTGTTTGCCCCTAAACTATAGGCACCAAAAGCACCTGCTAATAAAAGAGCTGTTCGTGTATATGCATCTAGTCGTAGAATATGTAATTTTCTCTTTAAAATAAAATTTTTTGTTAGGGTAAAAAAGCCCATGGCGATTAGTCCTGCAATAACTGGACATAATACCCAAGTTCCTAAAATTGTAATGAGAACTTTTATATTAGTTGCTGATCCAGTGTATAAATTCCATCCAACAATAGCACCAACAATAGCTTGAGTTGTGGATACAGGTAAACCAGCTTTTGTCATGATGTACACAGATATTCCTGCAGCAACACAAGCAGCAAAGGCACCAGGTAGTGCATTGATGGAACCTAATTTACCTAAAGTTTCTGTTGTTCCAGCCCCGCTAATGATAGCACCGAGTATAATAAAAATACTACACACAATAGCAGCGGTTTTAAATTGCACCATTCGTGTTCCAACTGCTGTACCAAAAACATTTGCGGCATCATTTGCGCCTAAAGACCACCCAAGAAATAATCCACCTAAGAGAAAAATAATGATGGAGATGTCCATTAGTTATTAAACGGATCTTTTAATTGCATAGATCTGAACTTCATCAGCAATATCTTCTGCTTGATCACAAATGCGATCAATTTTTTCAACAAAATATCGAAGATGCATTTTTTGATCTAAAGGAAGTTCGGAATCAAAAATTCTTCGTGCTAAGGCACTAAATTTTATATCTGATTCTTTTTCATAAAAGGTAACTTTATGTCCGTTATCACGCACACTTTTAATATCACGAAAAAACGAACGTACTGTTAAGCATAAAGCTTCTACACAATTAACAACTGTTTCTGTTAATTCGATAAGATCTTGATGAAACTCTTTTGGAAAATTTGGTTTTTGAATAGAGAAGTGATAACAATTACCTTGGTACATACCAATTAATTCATCCATATGTTCTAGAAGACGTAACACATCACTTCTTGCATCAGGGATGAGCGTTTCCTCATATAATGTGTGCTCCACTTCTTTTGTTATTTTATCTGCTTTACTCTCCATTTCTTTAACTTTTTCAACCATTTCATCAAATTTACCATTGGCTGAATGGTTGAGATAGGTTGGTACAATAGTTTTAAATACTAAGCCAACCTCCGAGAGAATATCAACAAACCCATCAATTTCTCGTTCAAGTTTTTTTGTATCACTAAATAAAGAGCTACTTTTTAATCCAAACATCGGAGGCTTATAGAACTTTTAAAAAAAAAATAAAGGAATGTTGCATTTTTGTTACAATTAAACAAAAATTTTAATTATTATAATATATGAAGCATAAATATAATTTAACAAGATTGGGGCAAAAATGAATCTCTTAACTGTAAATAATTTAAAGTGGACAAGTACAGTTTTAATTTTATCAGGCATACTTCTTACAAATTTAAATAACTATCCATTAAATATTTTTATTCATGGACTTGGTGCTATTGGTTGGTCAGTAGCTGGATACCTAACTAAAGATAGAGCGCTGTTAACCAACTTTGGTTTACAACTTCCTATATTTATTTTTGGTTATTATTATTTCTTTATTTAAATTAAACAACTTGATTAAGGTTTAAATACATTTAATAAAAAAGCATGAAAAAATTGTGGTACAAAAAGAAATCATCACTGCATGGCTCGGGTTTGTTTGCCTTATCAAATGTAAAAAAAAATGATCAAGTAATTCAATATATAGGTGATAAGGTTACTAAAAAAGAAGGCGATAGACGAGCAGAAATTCAGATAAAAAAAGCAGAAAAAAATAAAAAAAACGGCATGGTTTATGTTTTTGAACTAAATAAAAAATACGATATTGATGGAGGTGTTCTCCG
The DNA here is from genome assembly GCA_902603095.1 of uncultured Alphaproteobacteria bacterium. GTDB lineage: Bacteria > Pseudomonadota > Alphaproteobacteria > HIMB59 > CACPNW01. Next base: position 10,347 of record CACKTS010000020.1, on the reverse strand, counting down.
CAATCATGCAAGATTCATTAATCATTCTTGTGACCCCAATTGCGAAGTGGAAATAACTAATAATGAAATTTGGATATCGGCTATTAAAAATATAAAAAAAGATACAGAGCTAACTTATAATTATGGTTATCCTTTTGATAGTGATTTTGAAGAGCACATTTGTAAATGTGGATCTAAAAAATGTGTAGGTTATATTTTAAGTGATGATGACTGGCCTAAGTTAAAAAAGGAACTAAAAAAGAAAAAGTAGTTATTTTTTAAAATCCGTTTGGAATAAAAATATAATGAATGGATAAAACAATGCCAACTGATACTGATAATCCAAAAATCATTTTTAAAAAATCTTTTCCAATTAAAGGGAAAACATATCGAAGTTTATAATCTTTATTCATTGTAGAAATCGCTAACTCTCTTCCACATAATAAACCCACAAACACCCATGTGGTTGACATTGGAATATCATTATATTGCTTAAAGTAGAGCAATATTATTGCATATATAAAATCAATAATGGTTGCGGATCTAGTATAACGAGTCCCTGTTTTTGAATAGACAATTTTTTGAATGCGTCCTCCTCTGTCCCAAAAAATATAAAAAAGAAGAACACTCAATAATAAAATACACAAGATTAATAAATTTACAGGTAACTGACGTGGAAGAAAAACAGCAATATTAGCTACATCGTGACTAAGCCATGTGTACCAAAGAAATCCTGTTGTACACCATTGTCCAATCACCCAAGCTCTGCGGTGTTTCTCTTTTACTTTATCAAATTTTTCGTTTATGAAATAACTTACACCTATCCACACAAGATAAGCAACCATAGCTGCTAAACCATAACCAACAACTGATTTCATCAAAACTTTTTCAAGAACAACAGTTGAGGCAAAAGCAGAAAGTACTAGAAAAGTTGTGGAAACAGGAATCCCCACTCTAGTAAGTATAACAAGTATTAGTGGAGCGGCAGCATGGTACCACTGGATTGTTTGATAAGGAATTTTATTTAAACGTCCAAAAGTAATGTCACCATCATTAACACTCCATCCATAAATTAATGTGAAAGTTAAAACTGCAGATGCTGCAGTTGCCAACCAATACCATTTGAAGCGTTGATTGGAAGCCATAAAAGTACCAAGAGTTTGAACAGAATCATTTGCTACAACTGAATAGGCAGCAAGACTAAAACCAATTACAGTATAAATTAAAGTTAAGTCCATTGATAAAATTGGTTAGCATTTAATTTAAATAAAATGATTTGGCTACTATTTAATTTATTATTAAATTTTTAATAATATTTGATCTATTTAGTACAATCTTTACACACACCATAAATTTCTAAATTATGTTTTGCGTATTTAAAATCAGCCTGCTCACTTTGTTTTGCAAAATAGGAAGGTAAATTCTTTTGTGTTAATTCACTCACCTGATCACATGTTTCACAAATTAAAAAAGACGTAGATGTCGATGAGTTACAATTTTTATGCTCACATGCAATATAGGAATTTCTACTCTCTATTTTATGAACCTTACCAATTTCAATGAGCTTATCTAAAGCGCGGTAGACTTGAAGTGGCGCTTTAATTCCTTTTTTTTGCGTATCATAAAGAATGGCATATGCTTTTAATGGTTCTTTTGATTTTTCTAATAAATCTAGAACTGTTTGTTGGTTGTTTGTTAATTTTTCTGCTGAAAGAGCCATACTATTTAGATATCAAATTGTTTTCATTTTTGCAATGCGCCGCTTCTTTTAAATGATATTAATGAAAGAATAAATAACACTAATGCAGCAACAATGATTGATGGACCTGAGGCTGTATTAAGCTCTAACGAACTAAATAAACCCAATATTACTGAGATAATTCCTACTAAAATTGATAGTATGACCATTTGACGTGGATTACTACTTAGGCTTCTTGCCGTAGCAGCAGGTATTAAAAGTAAGCCTGTTATAAGTAAGGCCCCAATCATTTTTATCGAAATAGCAATTACACCAGCCAGGAGTAGAGTAAAAATAAAATTAGATAGATCCGGCTTCATTCCCTCAGCAGCTGCTAAATCATAATTAACAGTCGCGGCAAATATTGATTTCCAAATGTAAAATAATATTCCTAAAATAATTAATCCACCAAACCAGATAATAAAAATATCTTCAACAGTGACGGCCAATATATCTCCAAATAATAATCCCATTAAATCAAAACGAATAGAGGATAGAAAACCAATTAATACTAGACCTATCGCTAGAGTTGAATGCGCTAACAGTCCAAGTAAAGAGTCTCCTGCTAACTTTGTTCTTTTTTGTAAACTGAGTAGAAGTAATGCTACTGTTCCAGATATGATAAATACGGATAGAGATATATTAATACTAAAAGCATAAGCTAGTGTCACACCGAGTAAGGCTGAGTGTGATAATGTATCGCCGAAATAAGAAAGCCTTCGCCATATAACTAGACATCCAAGAGGCCCAGTTACAATAGCAATGCCGATACCTGCAATTAATGCGCGCATAAAAAAATCATCAAACATTATTTAGATATGCTTCCATCATGATTGTGTGAATGATCGTGTTGATGTTGATAATAAGATAAGGTCTCTGAGTTATGTTCGCCAAATAATTTTATATATTCTGGATTTTTTACAACATTGCTTGGTGATCCAGAACAACAAATATGTCCATTTAAACAGATAACATGATCGGTAGTAGACATGACAAAATGCATATCATGCGAAATTAATAAGATACCACAATTTAAGTTAACAGAAATTTCTTTGATAAGATTATAGAGGGCTATTTCCCCATTAAAATCAACTCCCTGAACAGGTTCATCTAATACTAATAGATCTGGTTTTTTTGCTATCGCTCTTGCAATTAAAACACGCTGAAATTCTCCACCTGACAAACTATGGATTTGATTATAGAGTAATTTATCTACACCTGTCATAACTAAGGACTCAGTGATCTCAGCATTATTAAGGCTGCTTGTGATTTTCATAAAATCAATGACACGCAGAGGCATCGTCCAATCAATATTAATTTTCTGAGGAACGTATGCCATCTTATTGGCATTTCCTGTCACAAGACCTTCATCTGTATTCAAAATATTTAATATCATTTTGGCTGTTGTTGTTTTTCCAGAACCATTGGGGCCAATAAGCGTTACAATTTGACCTTGATTTATTTCAAGAGAAATTCCTCTTACAAGCCATTTAGATGACCTATAGACACCTGCATTTTCTAATTTAACAAGTAATTTATTTTGATCCATTTTCTATTTACAATTTGATATGTTATATTATAACACTTTTTAATTTAACAAACCTATATCTGAAAAGAAATAATATGAAACAGAATAATTATCTACTAAACTTATTAAAAGTAACAATTTTCTCTTTTTTGCTTATTGCTACATCGCCTGTACGAGCTGAAATAAAAGTTGTTACCACTATAAAACCTCTACATTCCTTAATTGCGAATGTTATGGATGGTGTTGGTGAGCCGTCATTAATAATTGAAGGCAGTACATCTCCACATAGCTTTACGTTAAAACCTTCTCATGCAAAACTTCTAGAAGAAGCTGATCTTATATTTTGGGTTGGTGAAGGTATTGAAACTTTTATGGAAAGACCTCTTGAGTCAATTGTTAAAAATGCTGAAGTTGTTGAGTTTATGGAAGTTGATAGCATTGAAAAGTTAAAATTTAGAGAAGAAAGTATCTATGGTGACCACGATGATCATGACGATCATGACGATCACGATGACCATGGTGAAGACCATGATGACCATGACGACCACGATGATCACGATGAAGACCATGATGAAGATCATGACGATCATGACGATCACGATGATCACGATGACCATGGTGATGACCATGACGATCACGATGATCATGCTGGACACGAAGGTCACAATCATGGAGAGTTTGATGCTCACATATGGTTAGATCCAAGTAATGCCAAAGAAATGGTTCACGAAATTGCTCACGAATTAGGTGATTTAGATCCCGCGAATAAGGATAAATATGAAGCTAATGCTGAGGCAACAATTATTGCACTTGATCAACTGATTAAAGATGTCAGTAAAGATATTAATAAGGATGCAAAATTTGTTGTGTTCCATGATGCGTATCAATATTTTGAAGAGCGTTTTGGTGTCAGAGCAGCAGGGGCATTAACATTAAATACTGATGTTTTACCTGGAGCTAAACAAATTGATGAAATTCAGGATGTAATTAAAGACAGAGGAATTAATTGTATTTTCTCTGAACCTCAATTTAATCCAAAGATTATTTCAACAATTGCAGAAGATACCAATATTAAAACGGGTGTCTTTGATCCTCTTGGAGCAAATATTAATTCTGATAAAAATCTTTACTTTAAATTGATAAGTAATTTAGGTAATGAACTTAAGGGCTGTTAATATTAAATAATTTAAAAAGGTGGAACTTTAGGGTGTTAATCTAACAACACCCTCCACCTTCACAAGTACAACAACAGCTGCAGCTACAGCCACACTTAGGTGGGTTAGGATTTTCATTTTTCATACCATTCTTAATACTAATGAAATCTATATTTTCAAGGATATATTTGAATGAGATTATAAAAAAACAATAGATTTAGTGCTTTTCAACTAAATTGGGACACAAATAAAATTTATACAAATCACTCTTCACAATATAAAATTAGATAATGCAGTCACTCTTTAGATCCTTTTTTACTGTTAGTTTTTATACGCTTCTAAGTAGGATTTTAGGCTTTATTCGTGACATATTAATTGCACGTTTTCTTGGATCAACTGTAACATCAGATGCGTTCTTTGTAGCTTTTCGTATTCCTAATTTCTTTCGACGTGTTTTGGCAGAAGGCGCTTATAGCGCTGCACTAGTCCCTGTTTTCTCTGGTGTTGTTATTGATTCTACAGATGATCATGAAGCAGCTGATTTTGTGGAGAACACTATGTCATTATTACTCGTTGTTACGGTGGGCTTAACTATCATTTTCTTTTTTGGGATGCCTTATATTATACAAATACTGGCACCAGGTTTTTCTGTAAATAGTGAAGCTTTTGACTTAGCTGTCTATTTTGGTAAAATTATATTTCCATATTTGATTTTTATTTCCTTAGCTGCACACTTTACTTCAATCTTAAATGTGCATGAACGATTTGCTGCAGGTGCTTTTTCTCCTGCTATTTTAAATATCAGTTTTATCCTCTCTCTTTATATTATTACGCCGTATGTAAGTTCTGCTGGCCATGCTCTGTCCATTGGTGTTTTAATAGGTGGAATTGGACAGTTTTTATTTTTGTATCGATCCACTTTATCTTTTTATAAACCTAAATTAAAATTTCCAGAATTGAATGAAAGGTTGCGGAAGTTTTTTAGATTATTTATTCCAGGTGTTATTGGGTCTGGTGTTATTCAATTAAATATTATTATCGGAACAATTATTGCCTCTTTTCTTCCTATCGGAGCTATAAGTCATTTGTATTATGCTGATCGTTTAAATCAATTACCTTTAGCAATATTTGGTATTGCGCTCGGTGTAGTTTTATTGCCAGGTTTATCAAAAGCTATTAAGTCGGATAATTATGAGACGACAAAAAAACTACAAAACAGATCTTTAGAATTTGCTTTATTAATCTCTATCCCTTCCGCTATTGGTTTATATATTTTATCCTTACCTATTGTTCATATCTTATTTGAGCGGGGCGCCTTTACTAAAGAAGATACTCTTTACACATCCAATGTTCTTGGATATTTTGCTCTTGGTCTTCCAGCATATGTATTAATTAAAGTTTTGATTGTTTGTTTTTTTGCTAGAGAAGATACTAAAACTCCTTTGTATATTTCAATCGTCAGTGTGATTACCAATATTGTTTTATCTCTTGTATTAATAGGCACAATGAGAGAGATGGGTATAGCCTTGGCAACAGCTATTAGTGCTTGGGTAAACGCTCTTTTACTTTTTATTATATTGATCAGTAAACGAAGCTTAGATCTAGATGGTCAATTTTTAACCAATATACTTAAATTGCTCATATCCTTAATTATACTTGTTTTTATTACCCGCTATTTAGAAATTTTCTTTTTTACTCAATTATATTCAGTAGATATTCTAAATAATATATTCTATTTGGTGCTTACTATTATTATCACTGCAGTAATTTATGGGATAATAATATTTATATTAAAAATCATAAAAATTACTGATATTAAAAACTATTTGAAAAAATAATATGGAAAAAGTTTCTAAAAGAATTTTATCAGGTGTTCAACCATCAGGTGATTTGCATCTAGGCAATTATTTGGGTGCCATTAAAAACTTTGTATCTCTTCAAAAAGAATTCGAATGTTTTTTTTGTGTTGTTGATCTGCATGCTATTACGGTTTGGCAAGATCCCAAAATCTTAAAACAAAAAACAAGAGAAGTTACTGCTGCTTTTGTTGCTTCTGGTATTGACCCAAACAAAAATACGTTGTTTGTCCAATCACAAGTTCCTCAACATGCTCAATTGGCTTGGATTTTTAATTGTGTTGCTCGTATGGGATGGCTTAATAGAATGACTCAATTTAAAGATAAGGCTGGAAAGAATAGTGAAAATGTATCTGTTGGATTATTTTCTTACCCAACATTAATGGCAGCTGATATTTTGATTTATTTGGCAACACACGTCCCTGTTGGAGAGGATCAAAAACAACATTTAGAATTAACAAGAGATATTGCACAAAAATTTAATAATGATTTTAAAACAGATATTTTCCCCATTCCAGAACCTTTAATTTTTGGAGCAGCTACAAGAGTGATGAGTTTACGTGATGGTTTAAATAAAATGAGTAAGTCAGATCCATCTGACTATTCAAGAATCATGATGTCTGATAGTGAGGATAAAATTATTAATAAAATTAAAAAAGCAAAAACAGACCCGCTCCCGCTCCCTGAAAACTTAGAAGAAGCAAAAAAAAGACCAGAAGCTATAAATTTACTAACAATTTATGCGGCTCTAAGTGATTTAGAAGTAGAAAAAGTAGTTGCTAATTATGCTGGAAAAGAGTTTTCGCAATTTAAAAAAGATTTGAGTGAAATTACATCATCTAAGTTATCACCAATTTCTAAAGAAATTAATAAATTGATGAAAGATGAAAAGTATTTAGATTCCATTATTATTAAAGGCAAAGAGAAGGCTATAAATGTAGCTGATCCAGTATTATCAAAAATATATGAGATAATTGGCTTTTTTAGGGGATAAAATCACAATTTTTTATATTTTTTTTTTCAATTTTCATACGAAAGTCACATTAATGACTATATAAGAACCATATGTTTATACAAACCGAACAAACACCAAATCCTCAAACACTTAAATTTTTACCTGGTAAGGTTGTTATGAAGGAAGGAACTGCTTTTTATGAAAATATTGATGAAGCAGTTGATTCACCTTTTGCTAAAAGATTATTTGCAGTTGATGGAGTGGAAGGTGTTTTTTTTGGTAGTGATTTTATTACAATCACCAAAAATAAATCATATGATTGGCAGGTTATGAAACCTTCAGTGTTAGGATCTATAATTGATCATTTTAACTCTGATGATGTAACTGTTGAAGTATCTAAACATAATGAAACAAAAAAAAGTTCTAAAAAAAATGAAGATGATTCAGAAATAGTTAAGCAAATAAAAGAACTACTTGATACAAGAGTAAGACCAGCTGTTGCTATGGATGGCGGAGATATAATCTACAATGATTTTGAAGATGGTATAGTCTACCTAAAAATGCAAGGAGCATGTTCAGGTTGCCCAAGTTCTACTGCTACTCTAAAAATGGGAATAGAAAATATGCTTAAGCATTATATACCAGAAGTGCAAGAAGTAAGGCCAGTAGATGCATAAGATTTTAGCTTTGAGTACAATAACAGGCTTTCTATTTTTATTAACTTCAATAACATCAATTGCTTTTGAAGATAAAAAAATAGATGCAAAAAATAATATTGTATATGAAATTAAATCAATTCTTGATGACTATGTATTAAGTTACTGCAGTACTTATGACGCATTCACAATTAATAGATTATATTCACAGAAGAAAATTCTTAACAATTTAGAAAAAAATAATAAACTTAATAACAAGCTTATTGTTTCTATCAAAAATAAACCAATAAATCCTAGTTTGATTCAATCATTAAATAAGGAAGTAAATTTAATTTCATCAAATTTTGATGTAGAAGATTTAGAATTAAACTATCTTTCTGATAAAAAAAAAGAATTTGTTAAAACTTTACTTCCCTTAATATCATATGAAAATAATCGAATTTATATGGAAAGGTCAAGAATTGAATCAATAAAAGATTTTTTGATTAACTTTAAAACTTTAAATAAATCAGAAATGTTATTTTTAGAGAAAATGGCAAAAAGATATAAAGTAAAAACGAAAAGTAAACACAAATTAGATATTGCAAATGAGCTTCTAGAAATGGTTGATATTATTCCAAATTCAATAGTCCTCGCACAAGCTGCTAACGAAAGTGGATGGGGTACATCAAGATTTGCTAGAGAATATAATGCATTATTTGGAGAATATACATATGATTTCTCAAATGGAGTTGTTCCACTATTGAGAGAGAACGGAGAAAAACATTTGGTTAAAGCTTTTGATTCAGTAGATAAAAGTGTTCAATCTTATTTTAATAATCTTAACTCTCATTATGCTTATAAAGATTTTAGATCCGTTAGAAAAGTTATGAGAGCAAATAATAATTTTAATAATATTAAATTATTAGTTAATGAGCTTGATACATACGCTGCTGATAAGAATTATATAAATATAATTAATTCAATTATTGATATTAATCAGTTAAATAATTTAGATCAATTTAATTATTCTGAAACAAAATCATAAGTAGAATTGGTGCCCATACCACCGCCAAAAACCATCTTTACCTTTTGCCGTACAATTTATTCTTGATCTTCCTTTTGTTAATTTTCTTTTTAATCTTATTTCAATACGTTCGTTAAATTTGAATAATTCTTTCTCTACTTGACCCTTGCTATCGAATACAAAACAATCAAGTGATGGGACAAGCTTCTCATCTAAAAGTGAAAAACCAACATAGGGAGGGTTTTCTTTTATAGCAGGATCTTTTGGAATAAAATCATATACTCCCAGACCTTTAGCATTTGCTGCAAATTTAACTCTATCAATTTCTCCATATCTTTCATTCAAAGAAAATCTTGGCAAATAATAAAGATTTGAGGTTTCGTTTATAACACCAGAGTGCTGACCAAAAGCAACTTTAAATTTATACTCTTTCAATAAATTCATAATTTCTTCATTTGCTTCTCCATAAGGAAAAGCAAATAAAGGTGGTATTTCTCCTAGTTCTTTTAAAAAAATATTATTTGATATTTCTATTTCATTAATAACTTCATCTATTGATAATTCTGACATATGATAATGACTATGAGAGTGAGCCCCTATTGAAACTCCTTCATCCCTAAGTTCTCTTATCTGATCCCAATTTAAATAATTTTTATTATTTTTATGAATTGTTGATGTGTTTACAAATAAAGTTACTGGTATTCCATTTTCTTTAAATTTTGGCCAAGCTGTTGAATAAAAAGATTTATCTGCATCATCCACACTTATTCCAATAGTATTGTTAGGAAGTTCTCCATCATTAATTATTGTATCAACAATAAATTCAATAGATTTTAAAGAATATTTTTCTTTAGAAAACTCTTTTATATGAGCATCAAGTTGTTCTAATGTAACGCTAGTTGTAGGATATTTTGAAATACCAAATTTATGGTACATAAATACAACTGCGGAATTCTTAATGTTGCTTGCATAGGAAGAAGATATGTTTAGAAATATAAAAATAATAAACATTATTCTTAAAATAATCATTAAATGTTCCTTTTTTTAGATGCAGCTTCACCAATACCAGAATTTCATTTAATTGAAGATAAAAAAATTATAAAATCAATTAAAATTATAGAAGATTCTGATAAAAAACTAAGTAACAGCATAATCCCCAAATATTTAGAAATAAATAGTATTTACAATCTAAATAGTAATATTAGAAAATTAATTGTAACCATAGGTCCAGGATCATATACAGCACTTAGGGTAGGTGCATCTTTTATATCAGGATTAAGCCAGTCATTGAGTTTGCCAGTAACTGTAGTTTCAACTGAAACTATCTATGAATGTTTTAATGACAACAAAGAAATTGGTATTTATTTTGAGTCATCAAATAATCAAAAATTTTTTTCATATAAAAAAGGTCTTGTTTTTTTTCATGAAAAAATTGAAAATGAAAATTATATTTTACCAAAACATATTTCTTCTAT
>CACKTS010000019.1 GCA_902603095.1 uncultured Alphaproteobacteria bacterium | reverse complement strand
ATATATTTTTTTTATTTTTTTATGAGTATTAAAATCTTCTGGAATAGTATGAATCTCTTTTGCAATTTTTTTCAAATCTTCTACAGTTGAAGACGTTTTGCCTCGCCTTGCATCAATCGAGGCAATCTTTATTCCTACCCATGTTCCATCTAACCAATCAACTTTATTTGGTTTATAAGATTTCGATAATTCAAATTCATTATCCAAAAATTTTTTAAACTCTAAGAGTTGAAGTTTGGCTTTTTCTTCGGTTAATATTTCCTCTTTAATTAACTGTTCTTTATACAAATTAAGTGTTGTTGGGTGTTTCTTAATTTTTTTATACATCAAAGGTTGAGTAAACATTGGTTCATCTGCTTCATTGTGTCCAGAACGCCTATAACAAAACATATCAATGACAACATCTTCTTTAAATAAATTTCTATATTCTGCTGCCAGTCTACAAACGTGTACTACAGCCTCTGGATCATCACCATTTACATGAAAGATTGGTGCTTGCACCATTTTAGCAATCTCTGTGCAATACGGAGCTGAGCGCCCATAATGCGGACTCGTTGTAAAACCAATTTGATTATTTATAACAAAATGAATTGTACCTCCTGTTCTAAAACCTCTAAGCTGAGACATAGCAAATGTTTCAGCCACAACACCTTGTCCTGCCATTGCGGCATCACCATGAATTAAAATGCCAAAAACCTTATTGTTATTTTTGTCTTTTAGCAGAGTTTGTTTTGCTCTTACTTTACCTATAACAACTGGATCAACTGCCTCAAGATGAGATGGATTTGGTGTTAAAGATAAATGAATTTTTTTTCCATTAAATTCTCTATCACTAGATACACCTAAGTGATATTTTACATCTCCTGAGCCCAATACTTCATTTGGATCATTTAAATTTCCTTGAAATTTAGACAAAATTCCCCTGTATGGCATTCCTAAAACAGTCGCCAATAAAGTTAACCTTCCTCTATGAGCAGTACCAAAATATATATCTTCTATTCCTAATAAACATGATTGTTTAACAATTTGTTCAATTCCTGGAATCATTGACTCGCCACCCTCAATTCCATATCTTTTAGTTCCTAAAAACTTTTTATCTAAATATTGTTCAAATAATTCTGACTCAAGCAATCTTTGAAAAATTGCTTTTTTACCCTGAGTTGTAAAATGTGTTTTATTATGAACTTCTTCTATTCTCTCTTGAACCCATTGCTTTTGTTCTACTGATTGAATATGTAAAAATTCAACACCAATAGATGATGCATAAGTTTTGTTTAATATTTTAATAATTTCTTTTAAAGTTGCAGTTTCTAAGCCTAAACTTCCATCAATAAATATCTCTCTATTCAAATCATTTTCAGAAAATCCATATGATTTATAATCTAACTCAGGATGATAGTTTTTTTCATGTAAATTAAGTGGATCTAAGTTAGCAATAAGATGACCATTTATTCGATAAGCACGAATTAAACGTAAAGCGCGAATTGCATCTAATGTAGAAGTTTTAAAACTATTAAAATCTGTACTTGAAGATGAGCGAATAACTTTATCAAAAGAAATATCATCAATGACATTAGTTTCTCTTTTCTTCCATTCAGGACCGCCAAAATCTAACATGATGGATAATTCATCTTCATTTAATGAAGAAAAAAAATGCTTCCAACTTTCATCAATACTGTTTGGATTTTGCTTATACTTGAAAAAAAGTTCAGCTACATAAGGCGCATTGGAACTGTTTAAAAAATTATCATTCATTTTACTCTTATATACTTAATATTTCTTATAAATATTATTAGATTTCGAATTTAATTATACCTTTTTTGCATTTCAACTAACATGGTTTCTCCCATTTTAGCTGGAGATGGTGCCACAGCTATATTAGCTTTCCGTAAAGCTTCAATTTTTGATTCTGCTGTGCCTTTATTGCCTGATATTATAGCCCCAGCATGTCCCATTCTCTTACCTTTAGGTGCTGAAACACCAGCAATAAATGCTGACATTGGTTTATTTATGGAAGAATCTAAAATAAATTCTGCAGCATCTTCCTCTGCAGTGCCACCTATTTCTCCTATCATCAAAATTCCTTTTGTTTCTTCATCTTTTAAAAATAGATCAAGACAATCAATAAAATTAATACCATGTACAGGATCGCCACCAATACCTATACAAGTTGTTTGACCAAGTCCTATTTGTGAAGTTTGCCAAACAGCCTCATAAGTTAGTGTTCCTGACCTACTAACAATCCCAATTTTTCCAGGCTTATGAATGAATCCTGGCATAATACCAATTTTACATTCTCCCGGTGTTACTAAACCTGGGCAATTAGGTCCTATAAAATATGTTTTTTGTTTAATAATTCTTTTCTTTATTTCTACCATATCAAGAACAGGAATACCTTCGGTAATACAGGTAATTATTTTGATATTTGCATCAAGGGCTTCATGAATTGCTTGGGTAGCAAATTTTGCAGGAACATAAATTACGGTTGCATCAACTTGTGTATAATCTTTTGCTTCTTTAACAGTATTAAAAACTGGCAAGCCTAAATGCGTTGTTCCACCTTTCCCGGGTGTAACACCACCTACCATTTGAGTTCCATAATCAATTGCTTGTTTAGAATGATAAGTTCCTTGAGAACCAGTAAAACCTTGGCATATAACTTTAGTATTTTTATTGATTATTATTGACATAATTATACCTTCGACAGCTCCACTGCTTTTTTTGCTGCATCTGCAAAATCATCTATAGAAATTAATCCTAAAACAGAATTATTGATTACATCTCTACCTTCATTTGAATTAGTTCCTTGAAATCGAACCACAAGTGGAAGTTTAAATTTTAACTCTTTAACAGCCTCAACAATACCATTAGCAATCATGTCACAATGAATAATCCCACCAAAAATATTTATTAAAATAGATTTAACATTAGGATCTGATTGAATTATCTTAAAACCCATTATTACTCTTTCTTTATTTGCAGTACCTCCTAAATCTAAAAAATTTGCAGGTTCTTCTCCATATTGCTTAATAATATCCATAGTTGCCATAGCTAACCCAGCTCCATTAACCATACATCCTATTGATCCCTCAAGTTTTACATAATTCATATCATTTTGTGCTGCTTGTAATTCTAAAGGATCTTCTTCCGTCAAATCTTTTAATTCAAATAATTCAGGATGTCGAAACAAAGCATTATCATCTAAGCTTATTTTAGCATCTAATAAAACAAAATTTCCTTGCTTATTTAAGACTAGCGGATTGATTTCAATTGTTGAAGCATCAATTGAATTAAAAGCTATTAGTAATTTGTTAATAATTGAATTTAATTCATCAAACTGATTTTTATTAATATTAAGTTTTTGTTGTAATTTTTCATCTAGCTTAATATCTTTATTACTTGAAAAATGAATATTGATTATTTTATTTGGATTTAACATTGCGACTTCCTCAATATCTACACCGCCAGCTGTAGAAAGCATCATCATTAATTGCGACTTCGTTCTATCAACTAATAAACTACAATAAAACTCTCTATCAATGTCACATCCTTCTTCAATAAAAATTCTATTAACTAATTTACCTTGCTCACCTGTTTGTTTTGTTACTAAAATATTACCCATCATTGAAGAGGCAATATTAGAAACTTGATTTTTTTCAAAAATAATTTGAACCCCACCTTTTTCATTAAATGAATTTTTGAAATATCCAGCACCTCTTCCACCTGCATGAATTTGAGATTTAACTACCCATGGAGGTCCTTTTAAATCAATTAAATCACTTTCTATAGAATCTAAATTGTTAACATAAGATTTTCCCCTAAGAACAGGTAATCCAAATTTTTTAAGAATTTCTTTAGCTTGGTATTCGTGTAAGTTCATTAAATTTCGTACAAATAATAATTTTTAAGTTAAGTTGACACTAAATAAGTCAGGTTAATTTCTTAGATGTTAATTTTTTTGCCAAAGCTGTAAGGTTTTTAACTGCCCTTACAGAATGATTAAATTGTTTCTTTTCATTAGAATTTAGTTTTAATTCTAAAACTTTCTCAACACCTTTTTTACCTATTACTACAGGAACACCTACATACACACCTTTTACACCGTATTGCCCATTCAAATATGCGGCACAAGGTAAAACTCTTTTTTGATCTTTTAAAAATGATTCCGCCATTGTAATTGCAGATGAGGCTGGTGCGTAAAAAGCCGAAGCTGTTTTCATTAATCGACCTATTTCACCACCACCATCTCTTGTTCTTTCAATAATTTTATCGATTCTTTTCTGACTAGACCATTTTAGTTTAAGTAATTCAGGTATCGGAATGCCTGCAACAGTTGAATATCGAATTAATGGTACCATTGTATCACCATGACCTCCTAATACAAAAGCGCTAACATCTTCAACTGAAACTTTGAATTCTTCTGCTAGAAAATATTTCAATCTTGCACTATCAAGAACCCCTGCCATTCCAACACACATATTGGATTTTAAGCCTGCTGCTTTTTGGAGAATACTTACCATCGCGTCTAATGGATTTGTAATACAAATAACAAAAGCATTTGGACAATTTGATTTAATACCCTTACCAACAGTTTTAACAATGGCAGAATTTTTTTCTACTAAATCATCCCTAGTCATCCCAGGTCTACGCTGAAAACCAGCTGTTACAATTACTACATCAGCATTTTTCATTGCAAGATAATTAGAGGATCCACTCATTTTGCTATTGAAACTCTCAATAGAGGATGATTGGGCTAAATCTAATGCCTTTCCTTTTGTCATTCCATCTGCAATATCTATAAGAACAACATCTCCTAATTCTTTTAAACCTATTAAATGAGCAAGAGTTCCACCGATATTTCCGGCTCCAACAAGTGCTATTTTTTTTCTCATTAAGTTCCTATATAAGAATTATAATTCTGTAACAATAGCCTTCTTTAAATCAGCAATAGCTTTAGCGGGATTTAAACCTTTAGGACATGAACGTGTACAATTCATAATCGAGTGACATCGATACAACTTCATTGAATCATTGATTTCTTGCAATCTTTTTTTTCTTTCAACATCTCTAGAATCATTTACCCATCTCGCAGCTTGCAATAATACTGCTGGTCCTAAATATTCATCACTATTCCACCAATAACTTGGGCAAGAGGTTGTACAACAAAAACATAATACACACTCCCATTGCCCATCTAATTTTTCTCTATCTTTAGGACTTTGTTTTATTTCTTCAATTAATTTAGATTTAGAAGCCTCTGCTTTTTTTGATCTTTGAAGCCATGGTTTAATTGATGCTAGTTGTTTATAAACCTTAGTCAAATCAGGTACTAAATCCTTAACTACTGGCATATGAGGCAACGGGTAAATTCTAATTTCACCATTTACTTCTTCAATTGGTTTTAAACATGCAAGAGTGTTGACTCCATCAATATTCATTGCACATGAACCACATACACCTTCACGACAAGACCTTCTAAAAGTTAAAGAAGAATCAATTTCATTTTTAATCTTCATCAAAGCATCGAGAACCATTGGTCCACATTTTTTTAAATCTATTTCATAACTATCAAGTCTTGGATTTTCATCATCATCTGGACTCCATCTATATATAACAATTTTTTTTGGACTTTCAGATTGTTCTTTTACAGGATGCTGAATACCTTCTTTAATTTTTGAATTTTTCGGAAGTGCAAATTGAACCATTTAATAAACTCTTTTTTTAGGTGGAATTGGTTGAACATGATTACTTAGTGTATTCATTTGAACCGGTCTCTTACCCATTCTTACATTACCTTTGCCATCAAGCCAAGATAAAGAATGTACAAGCCAGTTCAAATCATCTCTTTCTTTATGATCTTCTCTTGCATGTGCCCCTCTGCTTTCAGTTCTATTTAAAGCTGAATGAAGTGTCACTTTTGACTGTGCCATTAAATTATGAAGCTCTAATGATTCTGTTAGATCAGTATTAAAAATTAAAGATTTATCTTTTAACCCAATGTCATCCATAGATTTTTCAATCTCTGAAATTTCTTCAATTCCTCTAGAGATTAAATCATGGGTTCTGAAGACAGCACATTTTTCTTGCATAACTTTCTGCATTGATCTTCTAACTTCTCCTGTAGTGCTTTCGCCTTTATTAAAGCGAATTTTATCAAATCGATCTATAATAGATTCTGTTTTACTGAAATTAATCTGAATTTTTTTACTATTAGGCTTGACTTTAGTCTTAGCTGTTAAACTTGAAGCTTTTCCAAAGACAACGAGATCAATTAATGAATTTGTTCCAAGTCGATTAGCGCCATGAACAGAAACACAAGCGGCTTCTCCAACTGCCATTAAGCCTTCACATACATTATCTGGATTGTCCTTTGTTGGTCTTAAAACTTCGGTACGGTAATTAGTTGGAATTCCACCCATATTATAATGAACAGTCGGTAATACAGGAATTGGTTCTTTTGTTAAATCAACTCCCGCAAAAATTTTCGCTGTTTCAGAAATACCTGGTAATCTTTTATGAAGTGTTGAAGATTCAATATGTTCTAGATGTAAGAGCACATGATCAGCTTTGTCACCACATCCTCTATTTTCATTAATTTCAATTGTCATTGCACGACTTACAACATCTCTTGAAGCTAGATCTTTTGCATTAGGTGCATATCGCTCCATAAATCTCTCACCATCACTATTTGTTAAATAGCCTCCTTCACCTCTTGCACCTTCAGTAATTAATACTCCAGCTCCATACACACCAGTTGGATGAAATTGAATAAATTCCATATCTGATAAAGGTAAATTTTGTCTTAAAATCATAGCACTACCATCTCCGGTACATATATGAGCGCTTGTTGATGAAAGGTAAGCTCTTCCATAGCCTCCTGTTGCTAATATTGTCTGATGAGATAAGAACCTGTGTAATGTTCCATCTTCAAGACACAATGCAACAACGCCAATACAGTTACAATGATCATCCATGATTAAGTCTAAAACAAAATATTCTATAAAAAATTCTACATTGTGTTTTAAAGACTGCTGGTAAAGAGTGTGCAACAAAGCATGACCAGTTCTATCAGCAGCAGCACATGCACGCATTGCTGGAGCACCCTCTCCATTATTAGTTAGATGTCCCCCAAAAGGTCGCTGATAAATTTTTCCATCCTCAGTTCTGCTAAAAGGCATTCCATAATCTTCTAAATCAATTACTGCTTTAGGGGCATTAGCACAGAGATATTCGATAGCATCCTGATCACCTAACCAATCTGATCCTTTTACTGTATCATACATGTGCCACTTCCAATTATCTTCTCCCATATTACCTAATGCTGCACCAATACCTCCTTGAGCAGCAACGGTATGACTTCTTGTTGGAAATACTTTTGAAATACATGCTGTTTTCAAACCAGCTTCTGCTGAACCTAAAGTTGCACGAAGGCCTGATCCACCAGCACCCACAACAAGAACATCATAATTATGATCAATAAATTCGTATGCTTTTGTCATTTTAAAAAGTCAGTTTTAGTAAAGATAAAAATATTAGTATCATAAAAAAATATACCAAAATACTAATAGTAAGATTAATAATTTTTTTTAAACTTTGAGATTTTATATAATCTTGAATAATAGTCTCACAACCAAGTTTTGAATGATATAACATCGAAATCATTAAAACAAAAAAAAGTGAGGCATTTAATTTTGAAAAGAAAAATAAACTTATTTCCTTATATGTTTGGGAAGATAAATTAACACAATGATAGATAAACCAGAAAGTTAGAGGTATCATTAGCAGTGCTGTTACACGTTGAAAAATCCATTTGGTTTTATAATTCTTCATACTAATAACCAAACCATTAAAGTTGACATAAATGATAGCACTAGTACTGCATATCCAGTTTTATAAACTATTTTTAAATCCATCATTTTTCCATAACTCCATATTAGATATCTTATGCCATTATAAAGATGATAAAAAATTGCCAAGGTCCACAGAAAAAGAATTACTTTAAAAATGAAAAATGATGATATTGTTTGAAAAATTCCATAATACTTTTCTCCAAGCGCTAATATTATGATCCAGCATGATAATAGAAATGCCCCAACACTTAATCCAATACCTGTAAATCTATGAAAAATCGAAAAAACTGCTGTTAATACTTTCTTATGAATAGATAAATGTGGGGATAAAGGGCGATTCATCTCTAATATTTAATAATTTTTGAATAGTTTATATTTCATAAGTATATTTTTTTTGCAGAAATTCAAAAAAAAACATTAAATTTAGTTTTATGTGAGATTTTAATTACTTGTGTATAAATCTGTGGATAAATTAAATTATAATAGTAATTTATATAAAAAAACAAACAAATACAAATTCAAAATATCCCCTAAAAGTTGAATTATTAATACTTTGGATGTATTTTATAAAAAGTCGGATTGTAACTCAGTTTCTTTGCTTCGGAGGAACGCCTAGAAATTTTTTCATCTTACCCGCCGTTTGATGATTTACGAGTTTTTTTACTAGAGAAGTGTCTGCCAAGGTACGTGCTAGCAAAGACAGTCCGACTTTTTTATTTTAAGTTTTCCTGAAAAAATTTATGCATTTTATTGGAATATTCTTCAGGATATTTAAACATCCCGTCTACATGATAAGAATTTTCTGCTAGCCAGAAATCTGCGTTAATTTTATTTTCTTTTACATAATTTTTGAAATATTCATAATGTCTAGGTAACATTCTTTCATCCTTATCGCCATGAGTGAAAAAATAAAATTGGTTTTTGTTTAATTTCTTTACTGGATTCAAGTCAGTCGGATCAACTCCAGATAACAATTGACCAAAAAAACTAACTGCAGGTCCAAACTCTATTGATAATCCGTATCTTGCTATTTCATCTCTTAGCACCATACTAAACTCTGCTAATGAACTATCCACCCAAATAGCTTTTATATCTTTCTCAACATTAGCAGCAAAAATTGCAGGAACAGCTCCTAAAGATATGCCATGAAGTCCAATGCGATTGCTTTCATAACCTATCTCTCGTAAAAAATCATATGCTCCTAGAACATCTTTATAGGATTTTAAACCAAGATCTTCATAATCACTTGTAATATCGCTTTGACCATAATTACGAAGATCTATAGTCATTGCATTAATACCACTTTGAATTAACAAACTTGCAATTAAATTTGATTCTGGTTTGCATTTTCCATTAGGAAATATACCATGAATAATAATAACTATAGGCTTATCGTCATAGTAATTAAACAACCAACCGTTAATCTGGACTCCTTTTTCTCTTGAAGGGAAATACACATTTTTCCATTCTTGAAGATGGTATTCTTTTGAAGGGAAATTATCTCTTAACCTACTTCTTGATAAGTTAGTATATTCATGTGCATCTACCTTTGTGCTCCAAGAATTGGGTTCAGAGTTTTCATGCAGGCCACATGTATGATCAATTTTAAGGATACTATAGGCTACATAAAAACCTGCTGCCGCATAAATAAAAAAACACAATATAACTATTGATAATATTGTGATTAATATTTTTTTTTTCATGAAGGTTGAATTATTGTCAATTCATATAGTCTACTGGCAGTTCTTTCAAATTCTTTTGTTAATTTATCGATTTGACAGAGTAAAGATATTGGTTTTTCAGCCAAAATCACAACAGAACATTTATTTATATAAAGCATATCTATTAAACTAATAAATCTTCTACATTGATCAGATAAATCATCAGTCATTTTAGGCACTTTTTCAATAAAAATTAAATTAAACTCTTTTGCAATATTTGTATAATCCTCATGACCTAGATTTGTATTACAAATAAAATCAAAACTACAATAAGCTACATTAGCAGAACATTTAGTAAATATTATCTCTCTACTCTTAGAGTTAACTATTTTAGTAGTAAGATTATCTGTATCAACTAATCTCTGAAATAGTGATAGAAACTCACCTTTAGTATCATTATTTATTGGAGTAAAATATGTCTTCGCTTGATTAAGAGCAATCCTTCTATAATCTTTATCACTGTACATATGAATAAGTTCATAATTTTTTTTAATATGTTCAACAAAAGAAATAAAATCTGCTCTTTGTAAACCATTTTTATAGAGATCATCTGGTTTAAAGTTAGATGAAGTCATAACAAATACATTATTTTCCTCTAGAAGTTGAAAAACTTTCTTTATTATTAGTGCATCAACAATATTAAAAATATGCAACTCATCTATAAAAAGTATTTTAATTTTCTTAGACAAATCCTTTATGTAGCTTTCTAGCTTTTTTTCTTTATCATTATTTAAGTTAATTACATCGTGAACATTTTTCATTAAATGATTAAAATGAATCTTCTTTGCAACTTTAGTGTATTGTGAAAATAAACTTAATAAAAAAGTTTTTCCTGTTCCTACAGAACCATAAACATATATTCCAAATCTTTTTCTTTTAGAGTAAAATATATTGCTTTTATTAAATTCACGCCATGTTAAATCAACATCGCTTAATAAATTAATCTGATTTTTATCTCTTTTGATAAAATTGTTAAAAATAAAACCCTCATAATGATCAAGAACTGTAAAACTCATAAATTTTTACCTAAAAAATTTTTTAAATTATTCAGTGTTACCAATTCAGATTTTGTTAGCTTTTGTTGTTTTTGTTTTTTTAACAACCTTTCATATTCTGACATTATAAATTTTATACTATCAGATACTTTTTCAATCATGGAAGTTTATTATAAATAGGAAGAAGTGTTGAAACAATTATTATTAATACGCTGATGATCACTATAATTGAGATGCCAAAACCTATGTCAATTAAATAGCCAAAAATTAGTGGTGAAAGAGCACTAGCAAAAACTCCTCCGGCATGTAGGAGAGCTTTTACTGTTCCTAAACTTTCAACACCATAAATTTCAGCCCAAAGAGCCCCTATAAAAGGAGTAGTTAGTCCATGATTTAAACCATATAAACTCATGTAAAGTAGAAGTGAAAAATAATTATTAAAAAATAATAAAACCAACAAAGCTAAAAAAAGAGGTAATAATGCAGTTAATGCTGTTTTCCGTGTATTAAATTTATCAATAATAGGGCCTCCAATTATTAAACCTATAATTGAAAAAATTCCTAAAAATAAAAAACCATTTCCCATCATTATTAAACTCCATCCTTTTTCATTAAATATAAAAATTTGATGAAACATTAATCCTGTAGAAACAAATGAAGATGTTATTGAAAGAGGTAGATAAATATAAAATTTTTTTTGTTTAATTAAATCTCTTGTTCTCCAAATCTTATTTAAAGAATCATGACTTATTTTTTTTTTAAAATTAATTTGTCTTTTTACCTGATCATTTAATAATAAGAATATAACAGGTATTAAGATGATTATTGAAAAAGAAGCTACTAACCAAAGTTGATTAAAAGTATAATATTGCATTAAATATATTGTGAACATTGGTAAAAGCATAACGCCAGTCATGCCTCCTAAGGTCGAAACTGATAAAGCCTTTCCTCGATTGTTACCAAAATATCTGGCCATTGTAGTTTCCCCAGCATGTCCCATTGCACCCTGTCCAAAAAAACGTAAACTAAAAATTATTAATAAAAGAAAAAGCACATGTTTAATAAAAAAAAACATTGCTAAACAAGATAAAATCATTCCTATACAAATAAGCAAAGAATAAATTCTTAAATCTATATAATCAATTAATTTAGCAAAGCTAATTAATAAAAAAGCACTACAAATTGTTGCAATAGCATAGATTAATCCAAACTCTCCATCAGATAAATTATAATGAGAACGAATTTCAGAATTAAATATTGAAATAAAAAAAGTTTGGCCGTAACTTGCAAAAAATACAATCAAAAAACCATAAACTAAAAGTTTTGGATCATAAGAAAAAAACTTTTTCATTTATTTTAATATAGTTAAATCTAATAAAATAGATTTATTTTTAACAAGTTGTTTTAATCGAAAGTTTTTACAAAGATCTTGAAACCTTTGTTTTTTTGAGAGATTTATGGTTTTAAAGTGAATGTTATCATGGCCAAATAACATTCCTTGCCCGATTCTTTCATAATATTGTTTATCAATGCTAGATTTTCTTCTTATTGGCATTATCGATCCATAACTTTTTTAACTTTTTTTAATAATTTCAACATTTTATTTTCATCTATTCTACCAGTATTCACATTCCTAGGACTAGGATGGTAGGAACCAATTAGAATTTTTTTATCAGGAAGAAGATATTCAGTTCCATGCTGAAATATAAAATCTTTTCTCTTAAGGTCATAATCTTGCATATAAAAATTTAGACATGCGTCAAATGCAATTTTTCCTAAAGCAACAATTGTATTTATTTTTTTTAAATGATTAATTTCTTCTTTAAAAAACTTAAAACAGGTTTTTAATTCATCAGGCTTAGGTTTATCTTCTGGTGGAACACATTTTAAAGCTGTAGTTAAATAAAGGTTTTTTAGTTTCAATCCATCATCTCTAGATATTGAAATACTTTGATTCGAAAACCCTGCTTTGTAAAGACACTTAAATAAAAAATCAGCAGACTTATCTCCTGTAAAAACCCTTCCTGTTCTGTTTCCTCCATGTGCTGCTGGAGCAAGTCCAATCATAAGTAATTGAGAACTAATATCACCATATCCTGTTATTGGTTTTCCCCAATAAGTTTGATCAATATATTGTCGTCTTTTTTCAGTAGCAATTTTTTCTCTAAAGTTTACCAAGCGCGAGCACTGACGGCACTTGGTGATATTATTGTTTAAATTAATTAATGTCATGAAAGTTGATCTTCTATATTATAGCTCTCATATGAATGAAAGGGCAAAAACAATTTTAGATTTCTGGTTTATTCAATCTAGTATGGAGGATTGGTTCAAAAAAGATGATAAATATGATAAAAAAATTAAAAAATTATTTCTAGCAGACCTGAAAAAGGCAATTAATAATGAATATGATGAATGGCAAGATACTGCGGAGGAATGTGTTGCTCTAATAATTCTATTAGATCAATTTTCTAGAAATCTTTTTAGAAAAAGTTCAGCTGCTTTTGAACAAGATTATAAGACTCGTTTAATTGTTAATGAAGCTGTTGATAGAGGATATCTTGAAGAATTGGATCAAAATAAAATCCATTTTCTTTTAATGCCACTTATTCATAGTGAAGATATCAGTGATCATGTCTTTGCGCATAAACTTATTGATACTTATTTAAAATCTTTTGAGCATTTTGATAAAATTAAAAAAGCATGGGATGATCATACTATACCAATAAAAAAATTTGGAAGATATCCTCATAGAAATAAGATATTAAAACGTAAGTCTACCCCTGAAGAAGAAGTTTTCTTAAAACAGCCTAATAGCTCTTGGTAGGTTGCAGATATAAATAAAAAAATAATGTATAATAAAAATTGGTCTCGTGGTGAAATGGATATCACACGTGTCTTCGGAACATGGATTTGGGGTTCGAGTCCCTACGAGACCGCCATTTAATTATGGAAAAAGGTTAATATTGGATAATTAAATTTTTATATAATTTGAATATTTAGAAATTACTAATTCAGCAATTTGAACAGCATTCAGAGCTGCTCCTTTTCGCAGATTATCAGATACAACCCATAAGTTTAAACCGTTATCTATTGATTGGTCATTCCTAATTCTACTAATATAAACTTTATCTTCTCCTGCTATTTCTACTGGAGTGATGTAACCTTCATCTTTTCTATGGTCAATTACTGAAATACCTTCAGATTTAGACAAAATGTCGTTAGCTTCTTTTTCATCTAAAGGAGAATCAAATTCTATGTTTATAGCTTCTGAATGCCCTATGAAAACAGATGTTCTAACACACGTTGCTGAAACATTAATCCCCACGTCTAGAATTTTTTTTGTCTCATCAATCATTTTTTGTTCTTCTTCAGTATTGCCATTTTCTAAAAAAGCTCCAATATGTGGAATAGCATTAAATGCAATTTGTTTTGTGAACTTTTCTTTTTTTAATTCTTGGTTTGCATAAACGTTCTGTGTTTGATTAAATAATTCATCCATACCTGTTTTCCCTGCACCAGATACTGCTTGATATGTGGATACAACAACTCTGTTTATAATTGCTTTTTCATGAAGTGGTTTTAAAGCAACAACCATTTGTATTGTTGAGCAATTAGGATTGGAAATTATGTTAGCTCTACTTTCATCTTCAAAAAATTCATCAAGTGCATTTGAGTTTACTTCGGGCACTATTAAGGGAATATTTTCTTGCATTCGAAAATGTGAAGTATTGTCTATTACTAAACATCCTGCTTTAGCTGCTTTAGGGGCATATTCTGCAGATATTTTTCCTCCAGGTGAAAATAGGCCTATGTCTGCTTTTGCAAAATCAAACTCTGATAAATCTTCTACAACAATTTCTTTATCTCTAAATTCTAACTTTTTTCCTTTTGACTTTGAGGATGCCAACAAGAATAAATTGTCAATTGGAAAATCTCTTTGTTCTAAAATTTGAACAATCTCTGTTCCTACTGCTCCTGTAGCCCCTGCTACTGCTATATTATATTTTTTACTCATTTAATTTCCTGATAAAACTTTCAACTCTTCTATAACAGCATCACCCATTTCTTTAGTAGAAATTATTTTATCTCCCCCATCCTTAATATCAGCAGTTCTTAGACCTTTTAACAAAACATTTTGAACAGCCTTTTCAATTAATTTGCTATCTTCTTCCATATCAAAACTATATTTGAGCATCATTGCAAAACTCATAATCATTGCAAGTGGGTTAGCTTTCGATTGACCGGCAATATCTGGAGCACTTCCATGAACTGGTTCGTACATAGCCGCTCTAGTACCATTTGCTTTTACTGGTCCAAGAGATGCAGAAGGAAGCATGCCGAGTGATCCTGTTAACATAGCGGCAGTATCACTAAGTAAATCTCCAAAAAGATTATCTGTTAAAATAACATCAAATTGTTTTGGATATCTAACAAGTTGCATTGCACAATTATCTGCTAATATATGTTCTAGCTCGACTGAAGAATATTCGTTTCTATGTAATTCAGTAACAATATTTCTCCAAAATAAACCTGTTTCCATAACGTTAGATTTCTCTGCTGATGAAACTTTGTTTTTTCTTAATTTTGCTAATTCAAATGCAACTCTTGATACTCTTTCTATCTCTGATGTAGTATAAGCTTGAGTGTCAATTGCTTTGCTTTCTGTATCACTAATTTTAGAAATTCCTCTTGGTTGACCAAAATATACACCACTTGTTAATTCTCTCACTATTAAAATATCTAATCCTTTTACTAAATCTAATTTCAAAGAGGAAGATTCAGAAAGAGCATCTAAAACAACAGCTGGTCGTAAATTAGCAAATAAATCTAATTCTTTCCTTAATCTTAAAAGAGCTGCTTCAGGACGTTTGTCTCTTTCAACATTATCCCATTTAGGCCCTCCGACTGCACCAAATAGTACTGCATCTGATTCTAATGCTTCTTGCATAGTTGCATCGCTTATAGAGTCGCCTTCTTTATCATATGCCGTTCCTCCAACTAATCTCTCAGATATATCAAATGACATAGATCTGGATCGGGATAACCAATCAATGATGTTAAGTACTTCTGCCATAACCTCATTACCAATACCGTCACCTGGTAAAACAAGAATTTTTTTATTACTCATTTAAATAATCCACGGATGTGATGATTTTAGCTTAGTTTCGTATTGGGTTATTTTTTCTTTTTTTTGAAGAGTTAAACCAATATCATCAAGACCCTCTAATAAACATTTTTTTCTAAATTCATCGATATCAAAATCAATTGAATCTCCATTTTCAGAAATAATTTTTTGTTCCTCTAGATCTATAGTTAACTTATTTTTATTGGTTGCTTGCTCCATTAAAATATCAACTTTTTCTTGATTAAGACGAATTGGTAGAATTCCATTTTTAAAACAATTGTTATAAAAAATATCTGCAAAGCTTGGCGCAATAATACACTTGAAACCAAAATCTAAAAGTGACCAAGGAGCATGCTCTCTGCTTGACCCACAACCAAAGTTATCTCCAGCAATAAGAATTGATGATTGTTTATAAGGGTCCCAGTTTAAGACAAAATCATTTTTTATATTTCCCTGAATATCATAACGAAGTTCATGAAAAAGATTTTTACCTAACCCTGATCGCTTTATTGTTTTCAAAAACTGTTTTGGTATTATCATATCAGTATCAACATTCATCATAGGAAGTGGGGCGGCAATACCTTTTAACATTTCAAATTTTTCCATTATAAGTCGCTCTCTTGTGCAAAGGTGCCTTTAATTGCTGAAGCTGCAGCAACTACAGGACTTACTAAATGGGTTCTACCTTCTCTACCTTGTCTTCCTTCAAAATTTCTGTTTGAAGTTGAAGCGCATCTTTCTTTAGGTTTTAATTGATCTGGATTCATCGCTAAACACATCGAACAACCAGGTTCTCTCCAATCAAAACCAGCTTCTATAAAAATTTTATCCAAACCCTCATTTTCTGCTTGCTCTTTTACAAGTCCAGAACCAGGAACTATCATCGAATCAACCGATACTTTTTTTCCCTTAACGACTCTCGCAACCTCTCTTAAATCTTCTATTCTGCCATTTGTACAGGAACCAATAAAAACCTTATCAATTTTAATTTTTTCAATCTCTTGATCAGGTTCTAAACCCATATATTCCAATGAACGTTCAATAGCTTTTTTTCTATTATCATCTTCAATTGTATCTGGGTTTGGCACCTTTCCATTTATAGGTGCTACATCTTGAGGGCTTGTTCCCCAAGTTATTTGAGGGGTTATTTCTTCAGCTATTATATTTATTTCTTTGTCGTATTTTGCATTTTCATCTGATGGTAATGATTTCCAAAACTCTATAGCTTTATTCCAATCTTCACCTTTTGGAGCATAAGGTCTTCCTTTAATATAATCAAAAGTAGTTTGATCAGGAGCTATTAAACCTGCTCTTGCACCTGCTTCTATACTCATATTACATATAGTCATTCGACCTTCCATACTAAGTGATTGAATTACTTCACCAGCATATTCAATAACATAACCTGTTCCCCCTGCTGTTCCAATTACACCTATTATATGAAGGATTATATCTTTTGCAGTAACGCCAGAATTTAAATTTCCATTTACAGAAATCTTCATATTTTTAGCATGTTGTTGAATTAAGGTTTGACTAGCCAAAACGTGTTCTACTTCACTCGTACCAATACCAAAAGCTAACGCTCCGAAAGCACCGTGAGTTGCTGTATGGCTATCACCACAAACTATTGTCATTCCTGGTTGTGTTATACCTTGCTCAGGACCAACAATATGGACTATTCCTTGTCTCTTATCAAGAAGTGGAAATAACGTTACACCAAATTCTTTACAGTTATTTTCAAGTGTCTCTACTTGTATCCTACTCTCTATATTGTCAATTCCTTTTGATCTATCAGAAGTAGGAACATTATGATCAGCTACTGCAAAAGTACTTTCTGGACGACGAACTTTTCTATTATTATTTCTTAAGCCTTCAAAAGCTTGAGGGCTTGTTACTTCATGTACTAAATGACGGTCAATGTAAATTAGACAAGTTCCATCTTCTTGTTGATGTACAAGATGATGCGACCAAATTTTATCAAAAAGTGTTTTAGGGCTAGGATTGCTCATCCGTTTTTTGTTCAACTTCTTTTGCAGGTTTTTCTTCTTTTTGTTCTTCTACTTTTGTTTCTACAGAAGAATCTACTTTAGGTAGTTCTTCAGTGACTGCAGTCTTTGCTTCTTTACTAGTTTCTTTTCCTATCTCTGAAGAAGCTTCATTTTTATTTGATTCAACTTCTTCTGAAATAATTTCCTCTACCATTGCATATTGGTCTAATTCATCTCCTCTATCACGATCAGCAATACGAGCACTTTTACCAGTTCTATCTCTTAAGTAATAAAGCTTAGCTCTTCTAACATCGCCTTTACGAACAACTTCAATTTTTTCAACTATAGGACTAAACAAAGGAAAAACTCTTTCTACACCTTCTCCATGCGATATCTTTCTAACTGTAAAATTAGAATTTACAGAATTATTTTTTCTAGCAATACACATTCCTTCAAACGCCTGAAGTCTTGATTTATCTCCTTCAGTAATTCTTATAGTTACTTTAAGAGTGTCTCCAGGTCGGAAAGTAGGAATGCGTTTTTTCCCAGTCAATCTTTCTATTTGTTTTTTTTCAAAAGTTTCTAATAAATTACTCATACTTAATCCTGCTTTTTTCTCTTTTAACTAACAAATCTGTTCTTACCTTTTTTGTTTTTTCAACCGATTTGTTCTTTCTCCATTTTTTTATATTATCATGATGTCCTGATATCAATACTTCTGGAACATCATGTTTATTTCCTTGAGAATCTTCCCAGACCTGCGGTCTAGTATAATGAGGATACTCAAGAAGATTGTTGGAAAAACTTTCTTCCAACAGACTTTCCGGATGCCCTAATACTCCAGGAATGAGACGAATACAACCTTCAAGTAACACTTGAGCCGCAATCTCTCCACCAGCTAAAACATAGTCTCCAATACTAACTTCCTCAAAACCTAGTATATCAATTGCTCTTTGATCAATTCCTTCAAAGCGGCCACAAAGAATGATAATTTCATCTAATTTTGATAATATTCCTAGTTTTCTTTGATTTAATAAAGTTCCTGAAGGTGTAAGATATATTTTTGTTGTATTTAAATGATTTTTATTTGTAATCGATAAGAGTGCTTTTTCGACTACATCAGGCCTCAAGATCATACCTGGTCCGCCACCAAATGGCTCATCATCAATACTGTTTCGATTATCAATACCAAAATCATGCAAATTTATCGTATCAATTTTAAAAATATTTTCTTTTAGAGCTTTCCCCATCAAGGAGTGATTTAAACTACCTGGAAACATTTCAGGATATGCTGTTAATATTTTGAATTTAATCATTTTCTATAATTCCCTGTATTGGATTTATGATAATGATTTTTTTTTCAATATCTACAGATAAGACGTTATCTTCGTTCATTGGTATATAAATTTTTTTATTTTTATAAACTGTTTCTAATAAATCTCCTGCCCCAAAATTATCTACATTAATTACTTTACCTATTAAGGTTCCGTTTTCATGTTTAATTTCACAATCTATTAAATCAATAACATAGTATTCATTAATTTTTGTGGAAGAGAAAAAATCTTTTGATGAAAATATTTTTTGGTTTTTTAATGCTTCAGCATCATCACGAGATTTACAGTGTGATGGATGGCCAATACATTTATCTTTTCTTAAAACAATTGAATTAAACTTCCATTCAATGGAGCTATCAAAATTGTAATAATGATCAATTGATTTAAAAACATCAATACTTGATGTTAATAAATTTAATTTAATTTCTCCCCTTAAACCAATCGCAGGCCCGAAAGTAGCAACATGAATAAAATTTAGT
>CACKTS010000018.1 GCA_902603095.1 uncultured Alphaproteobacteria bacterium | reverse complement strand
TATCTAAAAATTTGAATTGCTCGATTGACAATTTAGTTTCTTTTTTTGATTCAATTAACATTGAATAATTTTTTAAAAATTCAGATTTAAAAATAATTATTCCTAATATTTTTCTTATTTTACTTTTTTTATTGTTAATTTGTTTTCTAAAAAAATTAATTATTTCACCATTTTTACTAAGATTGCATTTCACAATTGATTTATCATTATATTGATTTTTATTTACTGATGATATTGTATTATACATATTATAATTTGGATTTTTTTTAATAAATTTAATAATTTTATTTATATCTTCAGGATAAAATAAAGGTTCATCCCCCTGTACTATTATAGTGTATTTTGTTTTTACTTTCCTAATTGCTTCAGCAACCCTGCTTGTTCCATTTAAATGTTTTTTTTTTGTAATTAATACTTTTCCATTATTTTTTTTTACTAATTTAATAATTTTTTGGTTTGAAGTTGCCACATAAACATCTTTCTTTTTGATGTCACTTAACAAAGCTCTTCTTCTAACATGTTCTATCATTGGTAATTTAAGTATTTTATAAATTATTTTTTTTTTAAATCTTAAAGAATTTAACCTAGCAGGAATTACTAAACTAAAATCATCTGTATTCATTGAGGAAAAACACCGCAATCCAAATTTATATTTTGACCTGTAATAGAATTAGAATTAGGGTTAGACAAAAAATAACAAAGTTCCGCCACATCATTTCCAGAGGGCAATCTACCTAGTGCTGAATTAGAAATAGTAAATTCATTTAAAAAATTTTCAATTCTATTATTTGCTGGTGAATATTTACTTTTTAAAGCTTTAATTAATCCAGGAGTTTTTATTAATACGGGACATATAGAATTCACTCTTATTCCTTTATCACCTAATTCTTTAGCTAATGATTGAGTTAATCCAGTTATTGCAAATTTACAACTTGAATAAATTGAATTATTTTTTGATCCTCTTTTTCCTGCAATTGAAGATATATTTATAATTGAAGAACCAGGTTTCATTTTTTTTGATGCTTGCTTACAACCCCATACTGCGGAGAAAAAATTATTTAAAACCATTCTATTTAAAAATTTATGATCTACTTTATCTATTGGTTTCCAATCACTTAATCCTACATTATTTATATATACGTCTATACTGCCAAACTTTTTTAGAGTTTTATTAACTAATTTTTTATGAGAATTTTCTTTTGAAAAATCTCCTGATATTTTAAGTAGATTTTTATTTTTTAAATTTAAATTATTTATTTTTCTAGCAGAGACTACTACATTAAAATTTTTTTTTAAAAATAATTTAGTTATTTCTAAACCAATACCTTTTGTTCCACCAATTATAACAGCTGTCATATTATTTTTTTTTAACATTTAAATAGTCATTGCAGTAAATCCACCGTCAACGGGAATTTCTGCACCTGTAACAAACATTGATGAATCACTTGCCAACCATAAAACAGCACCTATTAACTCATCTGTTTTCCCAAATCTTTTCATAGGAGTGTGATTAAAAATTTTTAATTTTCTATTTTTGTCAATAAAATTTTTTAAATTCCATTTTGTAGGAAAAAAACCAGGTCTTAAAGAATTTACTCTAACATTATATTGCGCAAATTCTCTTGCTAAATTTTGAGTTAAATTCTTAATAGCAGATTTAGAAGCAGAATAAGCAAAGGCTTTAGATAATGGAGGTCCAGATGAAGCAGATGAAATATTAATTATAGATCCTTTTTTATTTTTAATCATATACTGTCCAAAAATTTGGCAAGAAAGAAATGTTGAGTGTAATTGTGATTTTATTACTTCATTCCATTCTTTTTCCTTAATTTTAAAAAAATCCACAGAAGAGTTAATTCCTGAACCATTTATCACTACATCAATAGTTTTATATTTTTTTAAAATTATTTTTAAAGCATTAATATGATCATTTTTTTTTGTTGTATCAACTTTTAAACATAGGTGATCAAATTTTCCTAATTTTTTTATTTTTTTTGAAACATTATCAAGATTTTTTTTTCTAATATCCAATAATACTACCTTGGATCCTGCTAAAAGAAATCCTTCTGCTAATTTACTACAAATATGCCCTCCTCCACCTAATATTACTATAACTTTTTCTTTTAAATTAAATAAATTATCTAAATAACTCATTTAATTTCTTTAATAACATTTTTTAAATTTTCTGCTGCTCTCCAAAATAAAAAAAGATCTGAGCCTAAAATAACATATGTATATCCCATTTTAAAAAGTTCATTAATTTTATTTCTTTTTATGTCTGAAACTTGTGTACCTACACTTACATTATATTTTTTACACATTTTAATTATGTATTCACAAGATTTCTTAACTTCTTTATGCTCAGTTTCACCTGGCAATCCCAATGATCCAGCAAGATCATAGGGCCCAATCATTATAGCATCTAATATTTTCAATTTGAGAATATCCTCAAGGTTATCTATTCCATTAATATTTTCTATTTGCCCAACCATAATTGAGGATGAATTCCATTTTTTAAAATAGTTTTTTGATTCAAACCCGTATAATTGAGCTCTATTCACACCATAAGATCTTTTACCAATAGGAGGGTATTTTATTTTATTTTTTAAATCGTTAAGTTGATCTGCATTTTCTAAAGTAGTAATAAATAAGCCATCTGAACCAAAATCAAGTAATGGTTTTATCCAATCATTATTATGACTTACTGGTCGTGGCAAACAAGGTACTTGAAAACTTTGTGAGATTTGTATTATAGATTGAGCCTCATTCATAGAAATAGGTGAGTGTTCCATATCAATTGCAAGAAAATCAAATCCAACATACGATAAGATTTCAATAATAGAAGGTTGGCTAAAAGAAACCCACCCCCCAAAAATTTTTTCTCTATTTCTAAATTTTTTTTTTAATTTTAAAGTATTTTTAATATTTAAAATCATATCTAAATTATACTATTTGTTAAAATTTTTTTTATTGCTTTATGAAGATGAAGTAAACCAGTTAATTCATTATTTTCATTAAGTACAGGAAGGTCCCATATTTCTTTTTTTTCCATAATTTCTAAAGCTTCATTTAAGCTATCATTTTCATAAATTGTAGTTGCATCTCTTTTTATATATTTTGTTGTGTAATCTAAAAAGTATGAGGCAAGTGGCTTCTGTACATTACTTAAATTTCTTCTTAAGTCTCCATCAGTAAGTATTCCAGATAATTTATTTTTTTCATCAATAACACAAATAATTCCCAGTCTATAATTATCCATAAGCTCAATTGAATCTTTTAAAAAATCTGTTGTCTTTGCAATAGGAAATTTTCCTACTTCTAACATAACTTCATGAACTTTAAATTTTTTTTTATTCAACTTTAAAATCTCCAAATTCATTATCTAGTTTTAATTTTGTTTCAAATAAAGCCTTTGCCTGTCTCAATATTGGATCTAAATATTTAATATTTAAAACTGTATTTGGATCTGATAATGCATTTTTGGGGTCGTCATGAACTTCCATAAACAATGCATCAATTCCAATAGCAATACTTGATCTTACTAAAAATGGAATAAATTCTCTTTCACCTCCAGAAATATTTCCTGCTGATGTGGGTAGTTGAACTGAATGAGTGGCATCATAGCAAGTTGGATAACCAGTTTCAGCCATTATTGGCAGAGATTTCATATCATTTACAAGCATATTATATCCAAAGAAAGTTCCTCTTTCAGTTAATATGACTTTACTATTACCAAAATTTTCTAATTTATTAACTGAATTTTTCATATTCCAAGGGCTCATAAACTGCCCCTTCTTTAAAAGAATAGGTTTGTTAGTTTTTGCTGCAGCTTCCAATATTGATGTTTGTCTACAAAGATAAGCTGGTATTTGAATCAAATCACACACCTCAGCTGTAGAAGCCGCCCATGAAGGGTCTGAAAAATCTGAAACAACAGGAATATTAAAAGATTTTCTAACATCTGATAAAATCTCAAGTCCTTTATCAAGACCTACGCCTCTAAAACTTTTATTTGAAGATCTACAATCTTTGTCATAACATGATTTGTAAATGAATTTAATACCAATTTTATTACAAATTTTATATATTAGTTCTGCCATTTTCAGAGCATGATCTCTATTTTCAATAGCACATGGGCCTCCAATAAAAACTAAATCTTTCTTTTTTCCAATATTAATTTTTTCAACATTTCCGTAACCAATATCAAAAGATTTTTTTTCTATCATATTTTTAAAATAAATTTTTATAAAGTTTATAATATTTGATTTTATCCATGAAGTACATCAAAATATTTACTGTAATATTTAAATATTACTGGTCTAGGAAAATACATTTTTGAAAAAATTTTTACAAATTTAATTTTTTTATGATTATTTGTAAACGAAGCTTTTATAGTATTAAAACTATTTAATTTAAAATTTGAGTCGTTAATAATATTATTTTCTAAATCATAAGTTTGAATTCTATAATTAATTTTTTTATTTTCTGAATTTGTAAAAATAAGATCAAATTTGTCACAATCATTAAAAGTTAATTGAGGGAAATATTCATTAATAAAGATTGACTTAGTCATTAATGATTTAATTTTATTATTTTTACTTAAATATGCAGAATTATGATTACCATGAACAAAATTCCAAAATATTGAATTTTCACTAAAACCTACATAACCTCTTTCCGTTACAAATGAATTATTTTTTATTAGTAATTCATTTTGATGAAAATTATGAAATACATAAAAAGAACCATAATTTGCTTTTAAGTTTAATTCAGCAAATAATATTTTTTTTGTCTCAAAGGGCTTTAAAGTAAAATTCAAAATTTTTAAAAACTCACCTTTGTTAGAAAAAATATAAATTTTAACAAAATCATTCTGCTTAATTTTTGGATTAGTATGAGAGGCAATGTTTGATAAAAAAAAAATAGTTTTAATATAATCATTTCTGAAATAAAAAGCATCACTAACAGATGCATATTTATTTATTGGAAAATTATAAATTAGTGGTTTTATTTTTAAAAAATTTCTTAGAAAATAATATAGTTTTTTAATATATATTTTCATGATTTCCAAAAACTTTTTTTTAGTCGTTGAAATAAAAATCTATTACCATGAAGTACATATTCTGTGGGTGGGTGGGTGTGTTCCAAAGACATTCTTTCTGAGTTATCTATCGAAAAATATATTGGAATACCTCCGCCATTTTTAGAAGTAAATATATACATTTCAGAATTAAAATTAATTTTTAAATTATTTAAATCTATAAGATTAATTTTATTTGTATAACATTTGAAGTTAGAAATTACTTTTTTATCTGAATTGAGAATTTCTAAATTAAATTCTTTAATTTCTGGAGAAGAATTAAGATTTACAAGATAAAAAAAATTTTTAATAGTAGAATGATTTTGTATCATTGGAGAGCAGCTAACAAGTGTCAAATTTTTATCTATCATTCCTCCAGGATATTCTCCTTGATATGAAGTGTATGAATTTTTACTTTTAATTTTAATATTTGCACGCCATGCAATTTTTGACATATGATAATCTTCATCTTTTAGAGAAATAGCTTTATTTTGCTTTTTTTTATTTAAACTAAAAAAAACTGAATGATTATTTAAGTCTAGATTTAAATCTCTACTTTTTATTGTAATTGTTTCATTTACACCAAGAGAGCATATATCATTAAATATCCATTCACTTCCATTAGAATAAAAATAATGAAGTATTAATTTTTTTGATTTTGATAATGAAAATATTGGTGAAGGTGAAGCATTAACAATATCAATTTCAGAATCTAAACTTTTTAACGCTGGTTTTAATAAGAAAAAAAAATTCATAATTTTAAATCTTTAATTTTAATACATGGGTTGCCAGCATATATTGAATTTTTATCACAATTTTTAGTCACTACACTTCCAGCACCTATTACAGTATTGTCACCTATAGTAACTCCCTTCAAAATGGTTGAATTCATTCCAATCCAGCAATTTTGACCAATTATAATATTTTCTCCATTATCTTTAGTGTTTATTCTTTTAGTTAAATTATTAATTTCATGACCATCAAAGTCGATAATAATTGTATTAGGAGCAATAATTGTATTTTTCCCTATCTCTATAATTTTCTTAGCTACAATTGTAGTACCATTAATACCTACATCATCTCCTATTTTAATAATTCCTCCTCTAATACTTGTGAGTCTACAATTAGAAAATAATGTAATGTAAGATCTTATTGAAGAGCTAACTCCGTGGAAATTATTCCCTATACTAATTTTGCCATTTCCATCAATTAATAATCTTAATGCTCCCCATAATTTATAATTTTTTCCAATTTTGAAAGAATTAGGATAAAAAAATTTATTTAAATTAATAGAAAATATTCCAATAAAAAAAGTTAATCTTTCAAATAAATAAAACTTAATATCTACATTTTTTAGAATATTATTTAATTTTTTAAACATTATATTAATTTTTAATTATATTATTCATAATCAGATCTAAATAATAATTAGTGGATTATAAAATATACCATTTTGTTGAATTATTTTTATTTTCATCTTTTATAGATAATTTGGGTTTATTGACATTCATTTTTAACTCAATATTTATAATAAATTGTGCAGTTCTTCGATCAATTTTCATTCTATAATTTTATATAGTTGTTGAATGATATACTTTTGCTCATCTAAAGATAAATCATAGTATAAAGGCAACGTTAGGCAATTATTATAATAATCAATAGAATTAGTATAATTTTTAATATTTATGTTAAACCTCTTATAATAATGTTGAAGAAAAATAGGTAAATAATGAACCTGCGTCAATATTCTCAAATTTTTAAGTTTTGTCATTAATTCATTTCTTGAAATACCAATCTTATTAAAATTAATTCTTACAATATAAATATGATTAGAACTTATTTTAAAGTTTATTTTTTGAACTGGCTCGCAATGTTTAAATTTTTTTAAAAATTTATTATAATTTTTAACTAGTAAAAGTCTTTTATTTAAAAATTTTTTAATTTTTGACATTTGACTTATAGCTAAAGAACTTTGAATATCTGTTATACGATAATGAAAACCGAGTTGTTGCATTTCATAATACCATGTATTCCTTTTACTTTTTGAATCAAATGCAAATTCTTTATTTAAAAACTTATCATCTTTTTTATTTATACCATGACTTCTTAATCTTAAAAGTTCTCTATAATATTTTTCATTATTTGTAGTTATTACACCCCCTTCACCAGAGGCAACAATCTTGACTGGATGAAATGAAAAAACACACATGTCTGAGTATTTACAAGACCCAACCATGTAACCATCTTTATATTTAGCACCTAAAGCGTGTGCAGCATCTTCAATAATTATTTTTTTCTTTTTTTTTATAAAATTGTAAATTTTTTTTAAATCAACTGGATATCCTCCAAAATGAACTGGCAATATAGCTTTTATTGATTTATTTTTTTCTATTAATTCACGTAATTTTTTTATATCAATATTTACTGTTTTAGGATCAATATCGACAAACAGAGGTTTTGAATTTTGATAAAGTCCTGCATTAGAAGTTGATACAAATGAAATTGGAGATGTTACAAAACTATTATTTTTGTTCAAACCAGCAACTATTGCACATAGATGTAAACCTGCAGTACAGCTTGATACTGCTACAGCATATTTAGCTCCAACATATTTTTTTACAATATTTTCAAATTTAAATATTTGACTACCTTGTGTTAACTCTCCACTTTTAAGAGTATTAGTAACATTTAAAATATCATTTTGGTCAAGATGGTGTCTGCCATATGGAATAATTTTAATATTTTTATTAAAATTTCTATTATTTTTAACTTGGCTTAGCATTTTATCAATTGATGAAAAATTATAATCTAATAACTTAGTTATCTTCTTATTTGATAATGAAAGATTTTTAGGTCGAATTACAAGTTTTTTATCTTTAATGGAAATAGGTACAATTAAATTTTTGTCTAATTTAAAAATATTTGCAATTTTTTGACCAAATATAAATTTGCTTATTGATTTATTTGAGGTAATATTAAATATTCCAGATTTTTTACTACTAATTAATTTTTCAATTACTTCTGATAGAATTTTAATACTAACTGGATTAAAATAAACATCATCAAATAAATAAATCTTTTTTCCTATTGATAAGTTATTATATATATTATCTAAGAAAGATAATTTATTTAATGGACCCCAATCAAAAAAATTAGTTCTTAAAATAATAGATTTTTTGTTTTCTTTTAATACAGCTTTTTCACTAAGCAACTTTGTCTTAGCATATATATTTAATGGTGTGGTCAATGATGTTTCAGAATTATATCTATTTTCATCATTAAATAAGTGATCTGTTGAAATATAAATAAATTTACACCCAATTAATGAGCTAATCCTTGCTAACTCTCTAGAATATTTAACATTACTTTCATATGCTAATTTTGGAAATTTTTCAGATTTTTCAATATCTGTCATACCTGCTGTATGAATTATCACATGAGGCTTAAAATCTAATATTTTACTTTTAACTAAAGAATAATTTCTAGAGTCTACTAAATCATAGTCAGCATTTGGAATTAAATTTTCATATTTTCTTAAAGATAATTTAATTTTGTGTAAATTTAAGTATTGAACAAGGTTTGTTGCTAATAAACCGTTTCCTCCTGTTATATAAATTGATTTCATTCAATTAAGTTATTCTTAATCCATTTTTTTAATTGACTTTTATTCATCCAATCTGAGTTATGCTCAGATGAGTAGTAAAAATCTTTTTTAACTTTTATTCCCTTTCCTATTCTTTTAGTGTCCTTATAAAGATTGTAAATGGATGGCAAAATTTTAAAATATTCCTTATATTCATAAGTAAAAGGTGAGTCTTCTTTACCTATCATTTGCTCATGAATTTTTTCACCTGGTCGTATTCCAATATATTTAATTTTTGCATTATTAGAAACCGACTTGGCTATATCAACTATATTCATTGAGGGAATTTTTTTTATATAAATTTCCCCACCATACGATGTTTTAAATGCATCTAGAACTAATTTAACAGCTTCCTCTAAAGATATCATGAATCTTGTCATTTCTTTATCAGTAATCGTGATGGTTTTATTTTTTTTAACTTGATTATAAAAAAAAGGAATTACAGATCCTCTTGATCCCATAACATTTCCATATCTTACAATTGAAAATATTGTTCCTTTGTTTAAATTTGCATTAGCTGAAACAAATAATTTATCAGAAGCTAATTTGGTAGCTCCATATAGATTAATCGGACTTGAAGCTTTGTCAGTTGATAAGGCAACTACTTTTTTTACTTTATTATAATTGCATGCTTCAATAACATTCATAGCGCCAATAATATTTGTTTTTATACATTCAAATGGATTTAATTCAGCAGTTGGGACTATTTTTGTAGCAGCAGCATGAACAAGATAATCAACATCAACACTTGCTCTTATTAATGATTCTTTATCTCTAACATCACCAATTATAAATTTTAATAATGGATTATTTTTTAATTCTAAAGATAAATTCCATTGTTTCATTTCATCTCTTGAATAAATGATTATTTTTTTTGTTTTATATTTTTTTAAAATATAATTAATGAAATGTTTTCCAAAAGAACCTGTTCCGCCAGTTATCATTATAGTCTTGTTATTAAACATGTTTATCCCATTTGTATTCTTTAAACCAAGAATCAGGAATGCAATCATTTACTTTAGAAATTTGTTCTTTTGTCAAAACTTGCTTCCATTCATTCTTATCTCCTTTTCTTAAATGACTTTTATTTTTAAAATTTGGTTTTTTTGGCATTTTAAAAGTAGATTTATCTAAATTATAAAAATTTAAAATTTTTGAAAAATAATTATCCATGTTATCAACTAATAGTTCATAGTTTAAATATAGTATTTCACCATTAAAATAATTATTATTTTTTACTTCAAGCCAATTTTTAATCCAATTTATATTTGTTTCTAGAAAAAAATTGTCAATCTGCCAATCTATTTGATATTCAAAAGAGCGTGTAAAATAATTATCATCTATTTTATATTCAAATATTGCCGCATAATTGCCTGTAAATTGAAGATATTTCATATAATGAACCCATGAGATTAATGATTGTCTAGGATCTCTAAAATTTACTACAGTTTTATCTGTTAAATGATCTAAAAAAGATAAGTTCTCAAAACTAGCAGGTGCATGACCACTAACGAAACCATTTTTCATAGGAATGAAGTAGGGAGAACTTAAATGATTATTAAATGGGAATATAGCTTTATTAGGAAACCATGAATCCGAAAATTTATACTCATTTCTTAAATCATTTAGTTTCATTCCATTTAAAATTGCATTAGAAACAAAACCAGTACCTGACCTAGGCATAGAAACAAAAACAATTAAACCTGTTTCATTATTATTATTTAATATTTTTCTTTGAAGTTTTAAAGAATGATTATAATTAATTTTAGCATTAATTTTATCTCCTTTTGCAATATATGTTCTAGATAGTCTGTCAAATAAATCTGGTTCTTTAGGAAATTTGATTGTAAGTTTTTTAATGAAACTAATAAGATGATCATAATTATTTTGTTCAAAATCAATTCTCGAGTCTTTATAACCTGCTCCAAATATTTCAATTCTTTCTAAAATTTCATTGTATATTGCAAATTCAGGATTATTCTCATTTCTTTTAAGTATTCTTTTCATAATATGTTTTTTTTTATTTTTAAATTTTATTAAAATTTTTATTAAAAATTTATCTAAAAAATAGAATTTTAAAAAAAAAATCAAAAAATATAATACTAAATATAAAAAATTAATTATTGGTTTTTTAAATATTCTCATTTAATATAATATATTCTCATATTTATTAATAAAATGATTACTAATTCTAGCTTTTGGTTCACAAGTTGGTGCATAATAATTTTTTGAGTTTTGTCTTACAATATCTTTAAAACGTAATTGATTTTTTGATTCATTTTGGGTCTGTGAACTTATTAAATTTAACATTTCTAAAACTGCTTCTGTAATTTCTTCTTTAGTATTATTAACTAATTCAATATCATATTTATCAAAATGATCTTGATAAGTTCTAATTGCATGTTTTTTATTAGTAAATTCAGAAAATGAAAATAATCTATTTTCGTTTTTATTTTTTGTTAATCTTGGGAGATATATGTGATTTTCTCTTAGTCCAAAATATTCTATAAACATTGGACTGTTTGTAAAAAGTATAGGTTTGCCAAATAACATTGGAATATGGTAAAATCCTGAAGAGGTAGCTATACAGAATTTAGATTTAGCACCCAAAAAAACATCCATATAATCAGATTTGATTTCTGAATGAGCATAATCAATAAGTCCTTTAATTCTTGGTAATTTTGTCGTTCCTTTATCTCCCATTCTAAAAACATATCCACCTTTTGAAACAATTGTTTTAATAGCATCAATATAATCTTCTACTCTGACATTTCTCCAGCCAGAATTATTATTATTGTAAGTTTCACCCCTGTATGTTGGTTCACGCATGTGTAAAGTAACAAACCAATCATCAGATTTAATTCCTAATTTTTTCAAAATTTGATAACCTTTATCAAATAAATTATCATTATCTGAAAATAAATTTTGTTTAATTTTTAATTTTTTTAAAGAGTTTTGAGTCAAATTAGAAGCCAGATCCAAAAAAGGACAACAGTTATCCATTGGTAAGCAATAACCTAATGGTAAGCCAATAAGTGACTCAAATGACCTAAGAGATAAACTTAAATCTTCATCTTCTATAAAATTTACATATTTTTTAAAAAAATTATATAGAGTTTTATTTCTTGGTTTTTTTTTACCAATCAAAGAAAATATTGTTTTTTTAGTCTTTAATTTTGACCTATGAGAATTAATCAAATTTTCTACTCCATAATGATTACCTAAACTTCCAGTAAAGTAAATATTTGAAACAAATTCCATATTTAATAAATCAAGTTGTGTTTCTTTCAACCATTCGTTTCTAACAGATCCGTATTTATTAAAATAATAAAATTTTTCATCATCACATAAAGAGTTAAGAGTTTCTCCCATAATCAAATAAAAATGTGGGATGTTGGGATATTTTTTTATAAATTCTAGACAAATTTTTGGCCTTTCCTGAATTTTAGTATTATTAATTTTAAAAATAAGGTAATTTATATTTGATATTTTTTCTATGTTATAGCCAAAAGAATTAATTAAATTTTTTAATTTTAACATTA
Organism: uncultured Alphaproteobacteria bacterium; assembly: GCA_902603095.1. Taxonomy (GTDB): domain Bacteria; phylum Pseudomonadota; class Alphaproteobacteria; order HIMB59; genus CACPNW01. The sequence goes on along the minus strand of CACKTS010000018.1, from coordinate 7,872 downwards.
ACAAAACTTCATGAAAATTTATAAAATTTATTAATCTTTTCTATTACATACAGTACTTGAGAATTACTTAAGTTTTCATGACAAGGTATAATTAGATGATTTTTCATTAATCTCTCTGCATTGTTTAATTTTTCTTTTTTAAATTTTTTATAAACAGGAGCATCATAACATAATGGTTGATTAAATATTTTTGTTTCTATGTTGTTTGATTTTAAATAATTCATTAACTTATTTCTTTTTTTACAAACTATTGGATACACATATCTTCCATGAATCTCATTTTTGTTGGTAACCTGATGCAATATTTTATGATTTAGTTCCCTCTTATATAAATTTGCAATTTGATTGCATCTATCTATTTTTTGTTTTAAATTTTTATGCATTAAAACTAAAATGAACGCATTAATTTCATCAATTTTATGATTTAATGATACACTTACACAATTGTTAGTAATTTTTTTTCTGGGGTCTGAAGAGGTGCCAGCATGTCTAAGTTTCTTTAAAAAAAGATATGTTTTATAATTATTTGTAGTGACTAACCCTGCCTCACCTACTCCTCCAAATGGCTTCATTGGATTCATAGAATATCCTGCGCTATGAGAAAATGAACCTGCATTTTTCCCATTTATTTTAGCATAGTATGATTGCGCACAATCTTCTATTATTTTTAAATTATATTTTTTTGCAATTTTACTAATTAAATCCATATCACACAATTTTCCTGCAAAGTGCATTGGTAAAATTGCTTTAGTTTTTTTAGTAATTTTTTTTATAATACTATTTGGATCAATATTAAAATTATTATCTACATCTGCAAAAACAGGAGTTGCCCCACATGCAGCAATGGCATTGATTGGAATAATCCAAGTAAGTGGAGTTGTTATAACTTCATCACCTTCTTTAATTCCCTGGCTCTTTAAAGCTAAATATATAGCACTGCTCCCAGAAGACACCCCTAATGTATATTTTGACTTTAAAAAATTTTTTGTAACTTTTTCGAATTCTAATACAGATTTACCCATAAAAAAATATCCCTGGTCTAAAAAATTATTAAATTTTGTGAAAATTTCTTTTTTAAACTTTTTATTTGTAATTTTTAAATCAAACATTGGAACTTTCATAATATATCTCTTATATATTTTTTATTTATAATAAACTTTTATTTTCATATAAATAATCTCTACCAATTCTGCAAAAATTTGACCTTAAGTTATTAGGAGTAAAGATTTCCCAAAATTTATTTTGAATTAATTCATCTTGTTCAGAATATATTTGTTCATTTTCTAAAAAATCTAACATTTCCTCAGAAACTTTTTTTATCTCTTTGGGGCTATTACTTTGAATACTAATTTGATTTATATCTATATCTTTATTATGGTCAGGATTTCCAAATTTTAATTTCCAAATCTCTTCAAATTTTAAAAATCTTTTATATTTTTTTGAATAAAAATTTTTAAAAATAAAAAGACTTTTACTATTCCAACGATGAATTTCATTTAGTAAAGTTTTATTAATATATACAACAGGTACTCTAAAAATTTCTGGTATTGCAGAAATTCCACTATCAGAAGATATAAAAAAATAACAATTGCTTGATAAATATATATCTAAAAAATCACATTGATATTGAGACAAAGAATAATCAAAATAGTTCTTACTATCAATATTTAGATTGCCTTCCACTTCTGAACCCAATCTTATTACAAAATAACCTTTATCTATTAAATAATTTACAGTTTCTTCAAAATCTTGAATTTTAAAATTTCTATAATTATGATATTTCCAGTCAAAATTTTTAAATCTTTTATTTAAGTATTTGTTATCTCTGTTATGTATACAAATATATTTATCATTCTGTATACCTATTTTATTTAGAAATTCTTTGCCTTTTTTTAATTCCTCTTTCGTAAAAAAAATATTTGCTTTTTTATTATTTAATATAAATTTTAAACGTTCGTCATGTACTTTAATTAATGATTTAGATTTTGTTTTAAAAAAAATACTGAGCTCAGGATATTGTATATTTACTGGAATATTATCGATAATATTATTTATAAATTTAAATTTTTTGACTCTATTTATTGACCTTATAAAAATGTGGGGGACACAATATAAAAAAACATTTTTTTTCCACATTTTTAACCACTGCTTGTTCGTTTGTTTATTTTTGTCAGTATATAAAAAAATATCTAATGATTTACTTTTTTTTGCTTTTTTTTCAGAAATATACCAGTCTAAATAATATATACCCCCTATCCTTGCAAAATCTACAGTACCAAACTTAATATTAAAAAAAATACTAAGAAATTTAAAAAATAAGCAAATTATTAAAATAAATATTGTAATAATAATTTCTATAAATTTCATTATTTTTTAAAGATATAATAAATATCATCTAAACTAACATAATTAATATCTAGAATTGATGAAGTATGTTTCATGCTTAAAGATGTGTAGAAATGATTATATCTCAATTGAACATTTATATCTTTCGAATTAATTGGAATACATAAATTTTGATCTTTTTTTAAATATTTTAATAAACCTTTTCCAAATTCACTGTAACTTATGTCCCTTTCACCAGAAATATGAAAAATACCAGTGGCAGTATTTTTAATTATATTTATTATTGCTTCTGACGACTTTTCAAAAGTAATTGGTGCAAAAAATAAATTATTAAAAGCATTAAAACTTTCATTATTATTTATTTTATTTAGCCACTGATCAAACGGTGAGGTATCCAGTGAAACATTTTTGGTTAATCGAAGTATTGATAATTTATTTTCTTTTGAAAGATCTTTTGAAAATTTGATAATTTTTTCTTCTGTTATTGATTTTAAAGTTGCATATGGAAATCCTGGATTTCTTTCTTCATTTTCTTTAGGATGTGAGTAATTTTTCATAAAAACAGTGTTCGTAGAAATAAATATTACATTTACATTAGATTTTAATAATTTTTTTATAAGTTGAGGTATGTTTACGCAATTTATTTTATAAGCATATTCATAATTATCTTCACATGTATTGTAATCAGTTACTCCTCCAACTACTATTGCGAAATCCAAATCTTCAGGAAACTTAAATTCGTCTATATTTTCAAAATCTAAAAATAAAGTTTCTTTATTTGAAAATTTCCTAGATGTTTTAACTACTGAATAATTATTTATTTTTAAAATTGGTAAAAGTGTTTTTGATAACCTGCTATCCCCACCAACTACAAGTATTTTCATAATTTATTAAGAAATCTTTATTATTTGAAATTTAGGAAAAATAGTTGCAATGTTTGCTTTAATTTTATTTTTTTTAAGAAATAAAACTATTCTTTCTGTTTGAGCCCATCCCAAAATAAAAATAAGCTTATTATTTAAATTATTTCTTTTATTTTTAAAATTATAAATTGGAATATTACCTATAGATAAAAATTTATTTATTTTTCTTGGGTTGTCATCAATAATGTATTCAATTTTATTTCTTAAGTCAAAGAGATCGATAATTAATGGTGCAGATCTTGCAGCACCATAACCAACTATAGAATTTTTTGAATACTTTCTATTAATTTGATTTTTAAATTTGTTTATTCGTAAATGAAAAATATTATTAAATCTTTGCATTCCTTTAATAGTAGTTAAATTGTTTTCTTTTTCTTTATTTATAAATTTTTTAACTACATTTGATTGAATAATTTTTTTTGATTTTACTGCAATTCCTACAATTGCTCCACCTTGTATTTTATCAACATGTTTTAAACCAATTATTTGTAAGTTATATAAACTTAAAAAAGGTTTTAAACTGTAAATTGAATGTATTGAAACATGTTCATGAATCATTGTACCAATTAAATGTTTGTTAACAACATCAAGTAAATATGAGGCTTCAAATATAAAATAACCATTTTCTTTTAATAAATAATCTATACCCCTTACAATAGAATGCATATCATCCATATGCGCAAATACATTATTAGCTATAATTAAATCAGGTGAGCCATATTTTTTCTTAATTTTTTTTGACATAGAATAATTAAAAAAATTTTTAATTGTAGGTATATTATTTTTTTTTGCTAAAGCTACAGGTTCATCTGATGGATCAATACCTAAAACTCTAGAATTAAATTCTCTTTTTATTTGTTTTAAAAATATTCCATCATTTGAACCTATTTCAAATGCAAAATTAATTTTTTTTTCAAAATTATTTTTAAAAAAACTCACAGTATCTGAGAAATGTTTTATTAACTTAGGATTATCAGATGGTTTATATGTATACTCTTTTCCCCACAGTTTTTTAAAATAAGGCACGTGTATTAATTGAACATGTTTACATTTTGAACACATATAATGATCAATAGGAATCAAATTTACATTTTTATCATTTTTTCTTTTTTTTAATTGTTCTCCAGGTACAGTTTTTGGTAAATCTAAAACTTTTTTAAGAATATGATGTTTGCACAACCTACATCGATTTTTTGTTTTAAATTTTACTAACATGCTATTTATTACTATTATGGTTTATTTTATCTATAAAAGATTGATCGTATTGTTCAGGTGACCAATTTGGGTAAATTATAGTATTATTTTTAAAAGGCCCTAATGTATTTTCATGAAAAATAAAATATTCAGATTTTATTATCAACATATGAAAAATATTTTTTTCGATTCTATAATAAAAATTTTTACCAGATGAAAAAACACCTAATTGTATTTTTTCAGTGATATTTCCATTATCATCAAAAAATATTGCATCTGCTTCACCATCTATTACTGATAATGATTCAACTTTATCTTGATGTTTATGGGGTCTAATATAACAATCTTTTAAATGAACAATAAACATTTCATGAGAAATATCTTTTTCATTTTTATGAGTACATAATCTACACCTCTTACGTTTATTCATTTTAGATTTTTCAATTAAAAAATTAATTTCTTTTTTTGAAATTTTAGGTATTTTTCTTAAAGAATAATATACTTCTTCTGATTTCTTTATCCAATTAAACACTTATTAATTTCTCTATTTTTTTATAGTTCATTATATATTTAGATTTATTATTGAATATACTAAAAAATTTACCATATTTTAAAAATCTTTTATTTTTTTGTAAAACTTTACTTTGATTGTTTGGAATGATTCCTAGAATGCATATTGAAATATCTTTTTTCAATAAAATTGATGAAGATACAATTTTAATTTTTCCTGTTGGAAAGTAATATTTTATTTTATTTAAATCATCATCAATAATATAATCAATATAATTTTGAATCTCATAAACTGATATAAATATAGATGTGAAGTGCCCAGCTCCATACATAGTAATTTTATTATTTGGAAACTTTTTTTTGTATTTTAAAAATATATTACGAGTATTTTTAATATCCTCTTTTAAGAATGATTTATATTTTTTAAAATCTTCTAAAAGTCTCATTCTATTTTGTCTAAAAAAAAGTTTTCTTTTTATTTTTGGTTCAGAAAGTTTAACTAAAAATACTATAGAATCTTCAAGAGGGTATTTATAATTTTTTTTAAAAACAACTTTAAAACCAGTATTTAATAAAAGATTTTCAAAAGTTTCGCTTGTAAAATAATACGTATGTTCTTCCCAAAGCATAGTATAATCAAAGTTTTTAAAGTATCGATTACAATCAGGGAATTCAAATAAAACATAACTATTTTTTGTTATGATTTTTTTTATTTGTTTTAAGAATTTTTTTATATTGTAACAATGCTCTATTGTATGTCTTACTATAAAAAAATCAGCTTTTGAATTTTTAAACTTTTTATCAAAATCAACATTGTTAAAATGTTTTTCAATAGTTTCGACTCCATAGTTTATAGATTTAATTCTCAAATCTTTTTTTGGATCAAGAGTTGTTGCGTTTTTAAATCCATTAACTTTAAATCTTTCTACTGTAGAGATATCTTTAAATGAATATCCTAAAATCTTTGAATTATTATTCAAAATTTTTAATGTTATAATTTTTTTTACTAAAGCGTCCAAATGATCTTCTGGTTCATAACATTTTATCCAATTAAATTTTGGTTTTATTAATTCTATTGGAGCCTTTTTTGATAATTTGATTATAAAATTTTTTAATTCGTAAGTTAAAATTAATTTAAATTTTGTAGGTTTAGAATTATAATTTTTCAAAAAATTATTAGATGCTATACATCTGTTAAAATTTATATTTATTTTTTTATCACTCACTTTATTGACTACTTTAGTATTAACAAAATTATTTTATAAATTTAATTCATCAAAAATTAATTAACAATCATTCAAAATATATAAATTCGTAATCACCATTAAATTTGTTATTTTTAAATAACCATAACCATTCTGATTCGTCTAAAAAAGTTTGACAGGTTAATGCCCAACACTGGAGATTGAATAATTCTTGTCTATTTCTATAACTTTCTACCATTATATAAGATTTTTTACTAACTCTAGATATTTCACTAATAGCAGATACTACTCCTTGTATCTTTAGATTATGTAAACAACCAGTAGATATAGTTAAATCAAATTTTTTATCATCAAAAGGAAATGGATCTTCTGCCTTATGTTTAAATAAAAAATTTCTGATTTCTTCTTTTGAATTTTCAATAGCATACTCAGAATAATCAAAACCCATTATTTCTAAATCAGGTAGGATTTTTTTAAGCTCATATAATATAAATGCTTTTCCACAACCAACATCTAATACTGATGAATTATTATCTAAATTATATTCTTTAATTAAATTTTCTGCCATTGGTTTGAAATAATCATCTATATATTTATAACCACCATAACCGTATTTTCTTTCACCATCCCAATAATCAAAGCCATAAAGTTCTGCTATTTCCATGGCCTCAACTTTATTGTTCATCATTCTTTCTATATAATTTCTTTTAGTTTTTTTATGCAGTGGAGTGAAAAATGATTTTTTTGAACTTTTACTCATTTAGACTTCAATATTCGTTATGCACTCTGGCAAAGTTTGTTTAACAGCCCACATATTTTCAATTTGCTGAATATCTTCTTCATTAATTATTGCAAGATTTTCACAAGCAAAATGAATACTTTTTTTATTTTTAATAATTTTGCTAATAATTTCTTTCCGCAAAATTTGATCTTCTGGGAGTTGAAACAAACTATAACAAACTATTCCGTCAATATCTTTTAAATTATTCATTACATTTTTAAGAATAATAAATGAATCTTTAAAAGCATATTCGGTTGCACTTAATAAATAATGTAAAGATTTTATTTGACAATAATTTCTAATTACTAAGTTTTGTACATGTTGTGGCACTCTTTCTCCTAGAAAAGGACGACTAAAAATATATCCTCTATACATATTTTATTATTTTTTATTGTATTGCATACCAATTACAGAAGCTGCTTTTAAATTAATAGGCTCAAAAAATTCTCCTATTTTTTTATCACCATAAGGAGTAAAAATACCTTTAAATCTTACATTCATTGACCAACGTGTTTCACTTTCTGTGTTTACCACATTTCCATGAGGTAATGATTGGTTAAATATAAGTAATTCACCATATTTAATTTCTATCCACTTTAATTTATCTTTAATTGAGTCATAAATTTCATCACTAGATTTGTTAAAATTTTCATTAAAATTTTTCATTAATTTTTTAGTATCCAATGGGTTTAGTATAAACATGCTTTTAGTATTGTAACAATTTACAAAAGGTATCCAAACTACTGCCTCAAATGGTGAATCACCTGACCATGTGTCTGCATGTATAGGTAATAACGAGCTATCATCATTAGGTATTTGTATACTTAGATTAGTTCTTAATTGCATTGATACTTCATTTCCAACAATTAAATCAAGTAAAGGTTTAGCTATTTTATAATATTCATACCTAAAT
>CACKTS010000017.1 GCA_902603095.1 uncultured Alphaproteobacteria bacterium | reverse complement strand
TTAAAATCTGGCCACAAAGTGTCAATAAAAAATATTTCTGTGTATATCAAATTGTACATTATAAAATTGCTTAATCTTTTATCTCCACCTGTTCTTATCAATAAGTCTGGATCTGGCAAATTTCCTAAAAAAAATAATTTTCTGATTTCATTTTCATTATTTAAATCTATTTTTTTATTATTTAATAATTTTTCTAATACATTTTTGATTTCATTTTTAAATCCATAATTAAAAGCTAAATTTAAATTTAAAAAATTATTTTTTTTAGTTTCTTCTTCACTATGAATTATTAAATTGATAATTTTTTGTGGCAAATTATCTCTTGACCCAATCACTTTAATTTTTACTAATTGTTCATTGATTATTTTTTCAAAAAAAAATGTAAATTCATCATAAATGACTTCGAAAATATTATTTACTGATTTTCTATTAATATTTTCTGATGAGAGTGTAAAAAGTGTAAGATTTTTTAAATTTAACTCTAAACAATTAGATATAAGATTATTTATATTTTGCAAACCTTCTTTATATGCGTCTTTTAGACTAACATTATTTTTTTTTGCCCATCTTTTATTTCCATCAAGTATAAAAGCAATATGATCTAATTTATTATTAGGCAAATTAAACTTTCAATATATCTTCTTTTTTTTGTTCTAAAATATTTTCAATCTTTTTAATATAATCATCAGTTAAATTTTGAGCATCATCAAGATATTTTTTTAGTTCATCTTCTGAAATTGCAGACTCTTTTTTTTCATTTTTTTTTGATTCAATAAAATCTCTTCTTGAATTTCTAATAGAAATTTTTGTATTTTCAGAATATTGAGATGCTATTTTACTTAATTCATTTCTTCTTTCCTCACTAAGTTTTGGAATTGGTAATCTTATCAAAACTCCATCTACTTGAGGATTTATTCCTAAATTTGATTCTAATATTGCATTTTCAATATTTTTTGTAAGATTATTATCCCATACTTGCAAAGTAAGCATGCTGGGATCTGGCGTTGATATATTGCCTAATTGATTAATTGGAGTTTTTGAACCATAAGCATCTACAAAAATATTTTCTATCATAGAAGGATTAGCTCTTGAAGTTCTGATAGTTTGAAATTCTTTTTCTAAATGCTTAATAGAACTATCCATTTTAATTTTTAACTCTTCTAAATTCATAATTAATTTATTTTACTATAATTTCCTTCTTCTTTCAAAGTTCTTATCAAAGAATTTTCATCAAAGATATTAGTTATATATATAGGGATATTTGATTCTTTCGCTAGACTTATTGCAGTTAAATCCATAACTCTTAAATTTTTATTTATTACTTCAGTATAGGAAATTTCTTTAATTAATTTTGCATTTGAATTAATATTTGGATCACTATCATAAATTCCATCAACTTTAGTGGCTTTAACTATTTTTGTACAACCCATTTCTGAAGCTCTTAAAGATGCAGCAGTATCAGTTGAAAAAAAAGGATTTCCAGTTCCTGCAGCAAAAATAACAATTCTATTTTTTTCTAAATGTCTTACAGCTTTTCTTTTTATATATGGTTCTGCTATTTGAGACATGGAAATTGCTGATTGAACCCTCGTAGGAATCTCAATTTTTTCTAAACAGCTTTGAAGTGATAATGCATTCATTATTGTAGCTAACATACCCATATAATCGGAGGTAGAACGATCGATACCTTCAGAGGCTCCCTTTACACCTCTGAAAATATTCCCCCCACCAATAATTAAACATATTTGATAATTTAATTCTGAAATTTTTTTTATTTCTTTAGATATAAAATTAATTGTTTTTACATCAATTCCATAACCTGAATCTCCCATTAAAGCTTCTCCAGATAACTTTATTAAAATTCTTTCTTTCATAATTATAATGAAACAAACATATATTCTTTTAAAACAAACTTATTTGATGAATTGAAATCATTTATAGCATCTTTAACGTTTTTATCAGGATCAATAACAAAGCTCTGGTTTAATAATGTTACTTCGCTAAAAAATTTTTTCATTTTTCCTTCTAAAATTTTATCCATTACATTTGAAGGTTTTCCAGAATCTTTGATCATTTCCTGTTGAATAATCTTTTCATTATCAACAATGTTGGATGATAATTGTTCAACATCCATAGCCTCTGGTTTTGATGCAGCAATATGCATACATAAATTTTTAGAAAAATTTTCAATTTCACTATTCATTTTATCGCTTTCAAAAAAAACTGTTGATACAATTTTACCAATATTTTTTCTATAAGGATTATGAATATAGTAATTTAAATTAAGGTTTTTGATTTCAATGATTTTCAAATCATTTAAAATAATATTTTCACCAATTTTTACAATCATTTCAGTTATTAATTCAGATATAGTTTTATCATTTTGCTTGTAATTCATAAACTTTTCTAAATTTAAATTATAATCATTTGTTTTAATTGCTGCATTACCTAAATAATCAACAAAATCTAAAAAAGTATTACTTTTTGCAGAAAAATCTGTTTCTGAATTTATTTTTAAAATAACACACACATTATCATTACTAAAGAATCCTATAGCTCCTTCTTTAGCTTCTCTAGATGATTTTTTAGTAGCCTTTGCTAGACCTTTTTTTCTAAGTGAATCAATTGATAAATTAATATCATTATTACTTTCTTTTAGTGCATTTTTACAATCTAAAAAACCTGCACCAGTCTTTTCTCTAAGTTCTTTAATTAGATTTAAATCTGACATTTATTCTCCTACATTCTATATTTAAAAATTATTAATTTGAAACTTCCTCTGTTTCAGAATCTTTTTTGTCTTTTAAGTGCTGTGAGGCATCATTAATAGTTTCTAAAAAATATTTTTTATAAAGATTTATAGACCTAATAGCATCATCATTGCCTGGAATTACATAGTCTATTAGTTCAGGATCTGCATTTGTGTCAACTATAGCTATAATTGGTATATCTAATTTTTTTGCCTCAAGTACTGCTAGCTTATCTTTCAATACATCAAAAATTACAATTAAATCAGGTTTACCATTTAAATCTTTAATACCTCCTAAATTTAATTGCAATTTATCTTTCTCTCTTGTTCTTTCTAATAATTCCTTTTTAGACACACTGTTTATAAATTCAGGATTATTAATTGTATTTTCAAGTTCATTAAGTCTATTGATAGAATTTGATATAGTTTTCCAGTTAGTTAAAGTTCCACCTAACCATCTTTTATTTACAAAAAAATTACTACTTGTATCAGCAAGTTCTTTTACAGTTTCTGAACATTGTTTTTTTGTTCCAACAAATAATACTTTTCCTGATTTAGAAACAATTTCATGAAGCTTAACTAATGAAGCATTAAGAGATTCAATAGTAATTCTTAAATCAAATATATGGATGTTATTTCTAACACCAAATATATAGTTTTCCATTTTAGGATTCCATCTTCTTACGTTATGACCAAAGTGCACTCCAGCCTCAAGAAGATCTTCAACTTTTACCTCAGGTAAATTCATAATTTTCTCCGGTTTAACCTCCACAGAAATAAAAACACCGGTTTTTTCTGTGTGCTAGTTTTTTTGAGGGCTATAAATAGAAAATTAATAAAATTCAAGCAATATCTATATTATAATCTAATTTTTTTGAATTCTTTAAAATATCTAACTGTTTGAATGATTTTAAAGAAAAATTACTATTAAGATCAAGATTAACTAATTTATTATTAATATTTAAAAAAATTGCAATTTTACAATTGTTCATTTTCTTGTTAGAAAATAATTCATCTTTGTAATTTAATAAATTTTCTGAAGGTATAAATATATCAACTTTCTTTTGAGAATTGTTAAATTCGATATCCAAACTTTTAATTGATTTAATTATGTATCTTTGTTCGTTATTATTAAAAACTACATCGACATCAAAGATTAATAAATTTCCTTCTTTTAATAGTGATCTAAATTTAGTTAAGTTTTCACTGAAAATAGATAATTCATATTGAGAGTTAATTTCAGATACTGTTACAAATGCATACTTTCTTCCATCTTTATTTGATCTTTCTTTTAAATCCAATACTGAACCACATAATTTGATTTTTTTATTATTTTCATTAATTTCAATTTTATCAAATGAATTTATATTGTTAATACTAAAAAATTTAGAAGGATAATGTTTTAATGGATGATCACTAAAATAAAAACCTATTACTTCTAGTTCATTTTTTAACTTTTCTGCTGAATTCCATTGAGTTACATCTTGATGAAAAAGATTTTTATCATTAAAAGAGATTTCTTCATCTTCAAAAAGTAAATTTTGGTCTAAATTTATACTATTTGATCCAAAAAGATTAACAAATTTTGAAACATTAAAAAATAATTTTGATCTATTTTTTTCAACTGAATCAAATGCTCCAGATTGAATTAGTTTTTCTAGTTGACGTTTATTTATTACATCATTTTTAACTCTTTTTAAAAATTCAATTACAGAATTATAATTTCCTTCCTTATCTCTTGAAGAAACTACTGATTTTATTGATTTAGCACCTACTCCTTTTATAGCGCTTAAGCCAAACCTTATTGATTTTACATTATCTTTATTTTTTTCAATAGAAAAATTTTCATATGAATAATTAATGTCAGGTTTTAAAAATGCAATATTAATTTTTTCTAATTCTTGTTTTAAAGAAATAATTTTATCAGTTCTATCTATAGAAAAATTCAGGGTTGCAGTCATAAATTCATGTGGGAAGTTTGCTTTAAGAAATGCAGTTTGATAAGCAATTAATGCATATCCTGCTGCATGACTTTTATTAAATCCATATCCTGCAAACTTATCAACTAAATCAAAAATTTTTGATGCCTCTTTTTCACTAATTTTATTTTTTAAAGCTCCATCTATAAAACGACTTTTCTGATCATCCATTTCTTTTTGAATTTTTTTACCCATTGCTCTTCTTAGTAAATCAGCTTCACCTAATGAATAATTTGATAAAACTTGAGCAATTTCCATAACTTGTTCTTGATATACAATTATTCCATATGTTTCCTTTAATACATTCTCTAAAATAGGATGAATATAGTCAATTTTTTCTCTTCCATGTTTTCTGTTACAAAATGATGGAATATTATCCATTGGACCAGGGCGAAATAATGCAACTACTGCAATAATTTCCTCAAATTTATCAGGTTGCAATTGTTTGAGGACACTGCTCATTCCATTACTTTCTAATTGAAAAACTCCAACAGCATTACCTCTGCTAAGCTGTTGAAAAGTTTTAGCATCATTAAGAGGAATATCTTTAAGTGAAAATTTTGGAATTTCTTTTTTAATAAGATCAACACATTCATTTATAATAGATAATGTAGTTAATCCTAAAAAATCAAATTTTATTAAACCTGCTTTTTCAACATATTTCATAGAAAATTGTGTAGCATTAGTTTCAGTATTAGGATCTTTATAAAGAGGTATTACATTTGACAGTTTTGTATCTCCAATAACTACACCTGCAGCATGAGTAGATGCATGTCTATGTACTCCCTCTAGTTTAAGACTAATATCGATAACATTTGAAATTGTTTCATCTCTATCAATTATATCTCTCAAAGATTTTTCAGATTTAATTGACTCTGCCAAACTTAAAGGATTAGATGGATTAAATGGTATTAATTTAGCAAATGTATCTACTTCGCCATAAGGAACTTCTAAAACTCTACCAATATCTCTAACTGCAGCCCTAGAGGCTAAAGTTCCAAAGGTTATTATATGCGCAACTGATTCACTTCCATACTTATTATTAACATATTCAATAACTTCATCTCTTCTAATTTGACAAAAATCTATATCAAAATCTGGCATAGAAATTCTTTCAGGGTTGAGAAATCTTTCAAATAATAAGCTATATTTTATAGGGTCTAAATCTGTAATGCCCATAGACCAAGCAACAACACTTCCTGCACCTGAACCTCTTCCAGGTCCAACAGGTATTAAATTTCTTTTTGCCCAATTAACAAAGTCTGAAACTATTAAAAAATAACCTGCAAATCCCATATTATTTATAATTTGAATTTCATAATTTAATCTTTCTTCATAAATTTTCTGATTCGTAATTTTGCACTCATCTAATCTTGATTGTAGACCTTTTTCAGATATTTTTATTAATAATTCACTCTCAGAAAGGTTTAAATCATTTTTAAACTTAGGGAGTTTAGGTGGGACTTCTTTTGGATAATAGCTGCATGAAATTGCTACATTATAATTGTTTTCTAATATGTCTGGCATATCTTTAAATATTTCAAACATTTCTTCAGAACTTTTAAATGATAAATGATTATTTGAAGTTTTTCTATCCCCAGTGTTAATTGTTGTCTTCTGAGCTATGCACAACAATGCATCATGAGCTGAAAAATCATCTTTTTCTCCAAATTTAACATTATTGGTGCCAATTAATGGAATTTTGAATTCATTAGAAATTTGAACTAAATTATTTTCAAATTTATCTATTTCTGAATCACCCACTCTTTGTAATTCAATTAACAAATTATTATCAAATAGATTTTTTAACAGATTAATAAAATCATCAACTTTTTTATTTTCTTCATTCAATATTAATAATGGATTAAATTCACCTCCTAAAAAACAAAAAAGGCCCTCTGAGTGATCTTGAAGATCATTAAGTTGTATCCCTAATTCTGAACTTTCGTTCAAATAAGATAGAGAGCTCAAATAAATTAAATTTTTATATCCAATTTCATTTTTTACTAAAAATGAAATTTGTGAAGTTTTGTTTTTTGTTTTTATATCTAATAAATTCACTGATGTCCCAATTATGGGTTGAATATTATTTTTTATACACTCTTGAGAAAATTCAAAAACACCAAACATGTTATTATTATCTACGATAGCTAGAGCTGGCATATTATTTTGTTTAGCAAGATTAACTAGCTTATTGATTTTAAGTGTACTTTCAGATAACGAATATGATGATAAACATCTTAAATGAACAAAAGGTTTATTCATTTTTTTAATAGAGTTTTATTTTTAAGTTCATATTGAAAATCTGCCATTTCTGCATATTTTGAATTATGAGTTACATAAACCAAAGTAAGATTATTTTTTTTTATAAAATTTAAAAAAAACTCTATAATTTCATCAGATGTACTTTCATCTAAATTTCCTGTCATTTCATCTGCTAAGATTAATTCAGGTTTATTTATTAGAGATCTTGCAATAGCTACTCGTTGTTGTTCACCACCTGATAATAGATTTGGTTTCATATTTTGTTTTTCATCGATTTCTAATGTTTCTAATAATTTTATTGCATCCCTTGTAATTAAAGGATCGTTACTATTATTAATTAAAGCTGGTAATTTTATATTTTCTAAAACACTCAGTTCTGGAATTAAATAAAAAAACTGATGAATAAAACCTATATTACGATTTCTAATTTTACTTAAATGACTATTTCTCATTTTCTTTATATTTTGATTATTAAAAATATAATCACCATTATAACTTGAGTCTAAAAGACCTAAAATATTTAATAAAGTAGATTTTCCACAACCTGAAGGACCGATTATTGATGTAATGCTATTTTTATCAATATTTAAATCTAAATTTTCAAAAATTAATAAATTTTCATTATTTGATAACTTAAATTTTTTATTTATTTTATTAATTTTTATTAAATTATTCATTCTTTAATGTCTCAACCGGATCAATATTAGAAGCTCTGATAGCTGGAAATATAGTAGATAGTATTGTTATAATTAATGAAATAAGAAAAACAAACAAGACTTCTTCATACTTAACTTCCGAAGGTAAATTAGATAAAAAATATACTTCCTCAGAAAAAAGCTCAGTATTTAATAATTTTTCTAAAATAAATTGTATATAATTAATATTTTCAGTAAAAATAATACCTATTAATGTTCCTGAAACTGCACCTATTACACCTATAGTTATACCAATTGTAAAAAATATTTTTAGTATACTAAAATTACTAAAACCTAGTGTTTTTAAAATACCTATGTCTTTATTTTTTTCTTTTACAAAGATTATTAATCCAGAGATTATATTCATAGACGCTACTATTATAATCAATGTTAATATAAGAAACATTACATTTTTCTCAACTTTTAAGGCATTCATTAGCGAAGAATTATTATCTATCCAAGATAAAGAATATAAATCTAATTCATGATTTTTAATTGAATTATCAATTGAATTTTTAAATGAGTTAATTAAATTAGGATCATCAACATAAAACTCTATTTTATTAAAAATATCTTTTTCAATTAACAATAATTTTCTTGATAGATCAGCTGATATAAAAACTAAATTAGCATCATACTCATACATGCCAAAATCAAATACACCTACTACTTTTAAGGTTTTAAATCTTGGAATTTGACCTAACAAAGATTTATCAGTTTTAGGAATGGCAATTTTTATTTGTTCTCCTATTTTTAAATTTAATTCTTTTGCTAGAGAATCACCTATTATAATTTGATCAAAACTAATCGAAGAGATTTTATTTGAAATAATTTTTTCATATAAGTAGTGCTTAGGATTTAACTTTTCATAACTTCTAATCGCTACACCTCTAGATATATTTTCACTTATAACTAATCCCTGTGTTTCAATTGAATATAGTATTTCATTATAGGTATTTTTGTCTAAATCATTTTCAATCAGTTCAATTTCTTTTTTTTTTATTAAATCTTCAAACGAATATATATTTAAATGTGCATTGATACCTATTATTCTTTCAATTAAATTTGACCTAAAACCATTCATAACTGACATTACAATTATAATAGCAGCAACTCCTAATGCTATTCCAATAATTGAAAACCATGAAAAAATTGATACGTATCCTTCAGTTTTTTTTGAAAATAAAAAACGTTTTGTGACTAATATTTCTGATTTAGAAAGCATTAATAGTTAATTTTTTTAGTGCAACTTTCTTTACTTCGTCAATTTTAATTTTTTCTGTTTTATTAAGTATCCTGTCTTTAATTTCTATTATACCTGCAGCTAAATCTCTTTTACCAATTATTATTTGAACTGGTGTACCTATTAAATCATTATCTGATAATTTTTTTCCAATACTACAAATTCTATCATCATATAAAGTTTCAATATTTTCATCCATAAAATAGGAATAATATTCTAATGATTTTGTGTTACAATTTTGATCATCTGGCATTAAATTTAGTATACTAAGTTTAAATGGAGCTACTGATTTAGGCCATTTAATACCTTTCTCATCATGATTTGCCTCAATTAAAGCACCTACCAACCTAGATACACCAATTCCATAGGATCCCATGTGGACTGCTACTCTTTTTCCATCTTTATCTTGAACATATGCATTTAATTTCTCTGAATATTTAGTTCCAAAATAAAAAACATGGCCAACTTCAATGCCTTTTGAAATTTTTAAATTTTCTTTAGCAATTGGACAATTATTCTCATCATGTTGATCATCAACTGCAGCATAATAAGATTGCAGTTTATCAGGATCAAGGCTTTCAGTGTCTAAACTCTCTAACTCTTTGTCATAATATAATGTACTCTCACCAGTATTAGCTAAAATTTGAAATTCATGACTTAAATTACCACCTATGGGACCTGTTTCTGCTCTTAAAGATATTGGTGTTAATCCCATTCTTAGAAAAGTTTTAATATATGCTTTAAACATTTTATTATAAGAAATTTTTGCTCCTTCTTCATTCAGGTCAAAAGAATAATTATCTTTCATTAAAAATTCTCTACCTCTCATTACTCCAAAACGAGGTCTGAGCTCATCTCTGAATTTCCATTGAATATGATATAAATTTTTAGGTAATTCCCTGTATGAAGTAATATAAGTTTGAAAAATATCTGTTATTAATTCTTCATTAGTAGGGCCATACAACATTTCTCGTCCACTTCTATCGTTAATTCTGAGCATTTCTTTACCATAATCATCATATCTTCCTGACTTGATCCATAGATCGGCTGATTGAATTGTTGGCATTAGCATTTCATTTGCACCAGCATTATCCTGTTCTTCTCTAACAATTTGTTCAATATTTTTAAGCACCTTTAATCCTAAAGGAAGCCATGAATATATGCCTGCACTTGACTGCTTAATCATTCCAGATTTTATCATCAATTTGTGAGAAATAATTTCTGCATCACTTGGTACATCTTTTACAGTAGGTATAAAAAATTCTGAATACTTCATCTTTTAAATATAAATTCTAATTATAAAACAAAGTATATTAAAGTAATCATAATAATAAAAGATAAAACTGGCCTAATTATTACTTTATTTTCTAATTAAATGAATTTGTATTTCAGGCTTTTTATTTAAAATACTTTTTAAAACGTGCTTTAGGTTTTTTTTAATTAAATCTGTCACTTTCTCGTCAGAGGACTTTTGATCTGAATTAAGTTTTACGTAATTATTGATAAATTCATCTTTAAACTGTTCTTTGACTCTATATAATTCTTCATTTGGTAATCCAATAAAGCTTAATTGTATATTTTTATCAATTGAGAAATCACTATTAATAAGAATTGATATCATAGCAACACCTTCATAAGAGTATTTTTTTCTATCTTTAATAAAATCTGAATTTGAATCATATAAATACTTTCCTTCAACAATTAGTTTACCTGTTTCTATATCATCAACAATCAAACAATCGCCAGGTGCAATTTTAAGACATTTTCCATTTTGTAGTATTTTAGTTATAGGTACCTGTGATGATTCTGAAATTTTTTTATGTGATGTTAAATGCATATGTTCTCCATGCACTGGAATAGAAATATAAGGCTTAGTCCAATTATACATTTGCTTAATTTCTTCAGCATAACCATGCCCAGATACATGTACTAAATCATCATCTGCTGTAATAATTTCAATTCTTTGTCTACTTAATAAATTTTTAAGAGCGTTAATAGATTTTTCATTACCTGGTATATCTCTAGAACTAAAAATAACTACATCATCTTTTTCAAGATGAATATTACGATGAGAATTATATGCGATTCTATACAAAGCAGATCTTTTTTCCCCCTGACTACCTGTGCAAATAATAACAAGTTTTTCTTTAGGAATTAAAGAAGCTTCTTCTTCAGAAATAAATATATCGCTATCTGCAATTAAACCTGACTTAACTGCTGCTTCAATATTTTTTTTCATACTTCTTCCTATTAAAGCTATTTTTCTATTATTTGCTTTAGCAGCAAAAACTATGTTTATTATTCTAGCAATATTTGATGAAAAACAAGTGACTACAATGCGATTGATATATCTTGAAAAAACTTGTTTTAATTCTTTTTTAACTTCATCTTCAGATTTAGAAAAACCTGGTGTATCAGCATTAGTAGAATCACCAATTAAAGCAAGAACGCCTTTATTGCCTAATTCAATAAAACTTTCTTTATTAAAATTATTACCTAATGTTGGCTTATCATCAATTTTCCAATCTGCAGTATGTAATAAGTTCCCGTATGAAGTTTCAATAACTATTGCCTGAGGTTGTGGTATTGAATGTGTAGTATCTATAAATTTTAAATTAAAATTTTCTAGTAATAAATTTTTAGTGACATCTAACTCAATTAAATTAACAGTTTCTAATTTTCCAAATTCTTTTAATCTGTTTTCAATTAAAAGTTTAGCAAAACTAGTAGCATAAACAGGACATTTAATTTTATCAGCCAAATAAGCTACTGCCCCTGCATGATCTTCATGACCATGACTGATAATAACCCCTTCAAGATTATCATTAATTTCTTCAATAAATTTTATTTTAGGTACCAATAAATCTATTCCAGGAAATTGTTCATCTGCAAAAGATAATCCCAAATCAATCATAATCCATTTGCCATCACAGCAATAGAGATAGCAATTTGCTCCTATTTCACCTATCCCACCTAAGGACAAAAAATATAAACCTTTTTGATATAATTTTAAGTTAGTATTTGTTTTTAACATAATAGTGTATTTCAATAATTAGAATGATTTATATTTTTAATATAGCTTAGCAATAAATTTATACTTATTATCATTTTTAAATATATTTGCATGCTCTATATTAATTATTATCATTTATATAATCCTTGCTGAGAAAATATTTTCTTCAATTCCTTCTTTTTCAACTAAAAGAGATCCGTCATAATTTATATTTTTTAATAATACATTTTTTATTTCACCATTAGGAAGAAGAATATTAATCTTAGAATCAAGATGGGGCATTTTATTTTTAAATTTATCAATAATTGTATTATATTTGTTATCTAAAATCATTTGATATTCCTCAAAGTAAGATTGAATCATATAAAAAAGTATATCTTCATATTTTAAATTAGATGTATAATCATTTAAGCAACATGTTTTATAATTAGTAATTTTTGGGGATGAAAAAATATTAATACCAATTCCAATAATAATATATTTAATATTATTTTTTTCCACAATCTCAGTCATTATTCCTGCAATTTTACTATCATTGATATTTATATCATTAGGCCATTTTATATTTACATTTTCATTAATATGCCTATTTAAAAAATTAGTAATTGAATTTGCAGTAACCGCAGTAAATACAAAATGATCTTTAATTGATAAATTATACTTAAATAAAAAAGATAAATAAATATTTCCTTTGGGGCTTATCCATTTGTTACCTCTTCTACCAATTCCAGCCGTTTGTTTATCTGCTAAGATGCATATATTTTTATCACCAATATATTTTTTAATTTCAATCATAGTAGACTCAGTTGTTTCTAAATGAACAAAGTTAAAATTTTTTTTTGTTAATAATTTTTTTATTTTATTAGGTGTTTTCACTAATCTAATTCAAAGATATACCAGAAACAATATCAGTAAGTAGCGATGGATAAAGAATAAAAAAAGAAATTATAAACATTAAAATGAATAAAATTAATTTGGCCTGATTATTTATATGAAAATCAAAATTTTCATTATCGGCAGCTTCATCAAAGTACATATTTTTTATTATTCTTAAATAATAGAAGGCTGAAACAACACTCGCCAAAACACCCAAAACAGCTAAAAGATATAGTTTACTTTCTATAGCAGCAAAAAAAATATAAAATTTTCCAAAAAAACCCATGAAAGGAGGTATGCCTGCCATTGACAACATAATAATTGTTAGAGATGCACTAAGGATAGGGTTTGTCTTACTCAAACCATTAAGTTGAATTATTTTTTCTACATATTCATCTGATTTTTTAAGAGATAGGATTATAGAAAAAACTGCAATATTCATAACTAGATACATAAACATATAAATAGAAGCACTTTTTATTCCTTGATCACTAGCAGCTACTAATGCAATTAATACATAACCAACATGACCTATAGAACTATATGCAAGAAGACGTTTTAAACTTTTTTGAGCTATAGCTGCTATAGCTCCTAAAAACATTGATGCTACAGATAAAAAGAAAATAACCTGTGTCCATTCAAAGTAAAATTTGCCAAAAGGTTCTAAACAAAATCTAAATATCAAAGCAGTTGCAGCAACTTTTGGAACAATTGCAAAAAAAGCTGTTATTGAAGTTGGTGCCCCTTCATAAACATCAGGTGTCCACATGTGAAATGGTACTGCAGATATTTTAAATGCTAGTCCAACAAGAACAAAAACTAATCCAAAAATTAAACCTATAGGTAATTCATTTAGATTAGATAAAGTTATGAAAATTCCATCAAAAGAAGTGTGTCCAGTAAAGCCATAAATCAAAGAAAATCCGTAAAGCAAAATTCCAGAAGATAAAGCTCCTAAAACAAAATATTTAACTCCAGATTCAGCTGATTCAATAGAATTTCTTTTGATTGAAGCAACAACATATAGAGATAAACTTTGAAGTTCTATTGCTAAATACATCATCATTAAATTTTTAGAACTGATCATTAGCATCATACCTAAAGATGAAAATAAAAGAAGAGTTGGTATTTCAAACCTATTAATTTTTGTATCGATGAAATATTTTTTTGAAATAATTAGTGATGCCGCTGCCCCAAGTGATGTTAAAATTTTAAAAAATTTAGTAAATGTAGTGTTTGAAAAAAAATTATCAAAAAAAGCAAAACTAGTTGTAAAATCTAAATAAATTAGAGCGCTTACAAATAGCAGAGACAAAGTTGCAAAGTTAGTTGTTTTATTAAATGAATTAGTTTTAGAAAATAATCCATACATCAAACAGCTAATTGCAAGTATGGAAAGACTGACCTCAGGGACTAAAATAAAATTAATTAAATTATTTTCCATTTGCCAACTCATAGTTAGATATAATTAATTCTAAAGGCAATCTCATTGGTTCAATAAAAATATTTGGAAAAATTCCTATCATTATTACAACTAATGCTAAGGGTATAAGTATAATTTTTTCTCTGAGGTTTAAGTCCAATATCTCAGTTAATTTTTCATTTTCAATAAGCCCAAATATAATTCTTTTATATAAATAGAGCATATAAACAGCTGAAAGAACAATTCCAGATGCTGCACCAATCACTACTAAGCTTGAATATTGAAATGCTCCAACTATAACCAAAAACTCACCGACAAAGCCACTAGTGCCTGGTAGTCCAACTGAACCCAACATAAATATCATAAAGACTGTTGCATAAATTGGCATTTTATTAACTAAGCCTCCATAAAAATTTATATCTCTTGTGTGCATTCTGTCATAAATTACTCCTACACATAGGAATAAAGCGCCTGAAACAATGCCATGACTAATCATTTGAACCATTGCGCCTTCAAGGCCTTGTGAATTTACAACAAATATACCTATTGTAACTATACCCATGTGGGCAACAGAAGAATAAGCAATCAATTTTTTAATATCGGTTTGTGCCAGTGCAACTAAAGAAGTGTAAATAACTGCAATTACACTTAAAATCATGATTAATGGAGAAAAATATTGTGATGCTTCTGGAAGCATACCTAGAGAAAATCTAATAAAACCATAACCGCCCATTTTTAAAAGTACTCCAGCTAATATTACTGATCCAGCTGTTGGTGCCTCAACATGAGCATCAGGTAACCAAGTATGAAATGGCCACATGGGAATTTTAACAGCAAAAGATGCAAAAAAAGCTAGCCAAAGATAAATTTGAATATTTTTTGGAAAATTATTCCCCTGCAGTTCCAATATACTCATAGATCCTGTAAATCTGTATATAGCAACAATTGCAATTAACATTAATACAGATCCTAACAAAGTATATAAAAAAAATTTGAAAGATGCGTATATTCTTTTTTCACCACCCCAAATTCCAATAATTAAATACATTGGTATAAGAACAGCTTCAAAAAAAACGTAAAATAATAAAATATCAACTGATGCGAACATTCCAATCATTACCGTCTCAAGAAATAAAAAAGCTAACATGTATTCTTTAATTCTTTTTTTAATATTCTCCCAGCTTGCTAAAATACATAGAGGGGTTAAGAATGTACTTAAAATAACCATAAAAAGGGAAATTCCATCAATCCCAACATGATAGTAAAAATTAAAGTCATTAAACCATCTAAATTTTTCTTCAAATTGATATCCAGGATTAGAGCTATCAAATTGCAACCATATTAGTAAACTTAAAATAAAAACACCAATTGAAGTCCAAAAGGCAACTTTTTTTATATTATTAACTGATTTTTCATCTTCTTTGATTAATAAAATAACCAATGCTCCTATAATTGGAAGGAATATTGTTAACGATAATAAAGGGATATCAGTCATTTAGTAATATATGAACCATGTTAGAAGAATTACTAAACCTCCAAGCATTGCAAATGCATAATGATATAAGTATCCAGACTGAAAGCGACTTAAATAGTTTGAAGAAACTGAAATTATTTTAGAAATTCCATTTGGACCGTATCCATCAATAATTTTTTCATCACCATTTTTCCAAAACAAATTTGCTAGAAAAAAATAAGGTTTAATAAAAATGTAATTATAGATTTCATCAACATACCACTTGTTATAAGAAATTGAATGAAGTGGATTTAAATTTTCGGCTAATTTTTTTGATAAATTTTTTTTATAAAAATAAATCAGTGCTGCTAAAACGACACCAATAGCAACCGAACTTTTTACAATAAGTGTTTGAATAAAAGGTAAATAATAATGTTTTCCATCTTGCAGAATTATCGCTTCCCCCCAAAATGTGTATTGCATTTTACCTATATAAAAATTTGCAAAAAACATTCCGACAAATATTGATCCAAATGCAAGTAATAAGAGTGGAAATGTCATAATCAATGGTGACTCATGGGCGTTATCAAATGTTTTGTTATTTGATCTTGTCTCACCATGAAATGTCATGAACAACAGTCTCCAAGAATAGAAAGCAGTAAGTAAAGCTGTTAAAATTCCTATTGAATAAGCAAAGGTAGCCATAGAAGAGTTTGAATAATAAGCATTTTCTAAAATACTTTCTTTAGAATAGTATCCTGAAAAATATGGAAAACCTATGATTGCCAAAGATCCAATCCACATCATTGTACCAGTAAATGGAATTTTTTTAAATAAGCCTCCCATTTTACGCATATCTTGTTCATTATGCATTGCATGAATAACAGAGCCTGCAGATAAAAATAATAATGCCTTAAAAAAGCCGTGAGTCATTAAATGGAATATAGAAGCATTGTAAGCGCCTATACCAGCAGCAAAAAACATATAGCCAAGCTGACTACAGGTTGAATATGCAATAACCCTTTTTATATCATTTTGTGTAAGAGCTATGCTAGCTGCAAAAATTGCTGTAGATGCTCCTATAAAGGTAATAAATAAATTTGTAACTTCAGCATACTCATACAAAGGACTCATTCTTGCAACCAAAAAAACACCAGCTGTGACCATTGTAGCAGCATGAATTAGTGCTGATACAGGTGTTGGACCTTCCATAGCGTCGGGTAACCAAGTATGTAAACCTAATTGGGCAGATTTACCCATGGCACCAATAAATAATAAAAAGCATAAAAAATCAATTGTACTAAAACTAAAGCCTAAAAATGTAATACTATGATCTTTAAAATTTTCAGTATTATTAAAAATTACATCAAACTCTATTGATCCAAAAATAAAAAAAATACCTGCAATACCTAAAGCAAACCCAAAGTCCCCAACTCTATTTAATAAAAATGCTTTTATTGCTGCATTATTAGCTGAAGATTTATGATGCCAAAATCCAATTAATAAATAAGAGGCTAGTCCAACTCCTTCCCATCCAAAAAACATTTGTAATAAATTATTGCTAGAGACTAAAATAAGCATGAAAAAGGTAAATAAACTTAAATACCCCATAAATCTCTCTTTAGACGAATCATC
The DNA here is from genome assembly GCA_902603095.1 of uncultured Alphaproteobacteria bacterium. Classification (GTDB taxonomy): domain Bacteria; phylum Pseudomonadota; class Alphaproteobacteria; order HIMB59; genus CACPNW01. The sequence goes on along the minus strand of CACKTS010000017.1, from coordinate 2,910 downwards.
ACTCATATAACCAATAGAGTAAAGATGGACACAAGCAGATACGCTACAAACAACAACAAACATAGTAGTTGTCAGTGAATCTATTCTAATTGACCAATCAACAATAAAATTTCCTGAATTAAACCAATTAAAAATATGAATAACTTCAGTATCTTTTTCACCTAAATAATAAAAAAATAAAATCCATGATAATATAGCTGAAATAAATAAAAAAGAAGTCGTTAATATTTGAGATATTTTAAAGTTAAAATTTTTTCCCAAAAAGAAACAAAATAAAAAACCAATTAAAGGAAGAAAAATAATAAGATGTTCCATTATTACTCTTTATCCTTTTAATTTATTTATTTTACTAACTTCAATAGAGCCTAAATTTCTATAAAATACTACTAAGATTGCTAAACCAATTGCAGCTTCTGCTGCTGCCACTGTTAGAGTTAACATAGCAAATATTTGTCCTGAAATATCATTTAAAAAAACAGAAAATGATATTAAATTTATATTGACTGATAGAAGTATTAGCTCAATCGACATTAAAATTATAATTACATTTTTTTTATTTAAAAAAATTCCAAGAACACCTATAGTAAAAATAATTGCAGCAAGAAATAAATAATGCTCAAGATAAATCATTTAAATTCCTTCCCCTAATTTGATTTTTTTCTTTTCAATTGCATTATTTGCATCAATAAAATTTTGTGATGTTATATTTTGTCTTTTAACTTGACCTCTGTCTCTTAATGTTAATGTTATAGAGCCAACCATAGCTACTAAAAGTATTAAACCACTAATTTGAAATAAATAAAAATAATCAGTATACAAAACTTTACCAATTAATTTAGTGTTTTCTATATCATCAATTTTAGGTGAATTAATAAACTGCGTAAGTGCATTTTCTGAAAATGAGTTTGTAAGAAACAAAATGCCTAACTCGATAATTAGAACTATTCCCAATAATGCGCCAAAAGGCAAATACTGAAGAAAACCTTCTCTTAATTTTACAAAATTTATATCTAACATCATAACAACAAATAAAAAAAGAACCGCTACCGCTCCAACATATACAACTACTAAAATCATAGCTAAAAATTCTGCTCCTAATAAAACAAACAACCCTGAAGCATTAACAAAACTCAAAATTAAAAATAAAACTGAATGAACTGGATTTTTTGCACTAACAACCATTAGAGCTGAAAGAACTGCGACAATTGAGAAAAGATAGAATGCTATAGAATATAAATACATTAACGATATTTTCTATCTAAATAAATATTTTGAGCAATTTCTTGTTCCCAACGATCTCCATTTTCTAGAAGTTTTTCTTTTGTATACATAAGTTCTTCTCTTGTTTCTGTTGCAAATTCAAAATTAGGGCCTTCAACAATTGCATCAACTGGACATGATTCTTGACATAGTCCACAGTAAATACATTTGCTCATATCAATATCGTATCTTGTTGTTCTTCTGCTCCCATCATCTCTTGGTTCTGCTTCTATTGTAATTGCCTGAGCAGGACATACTGCCTCACATAATTTACAGGCAATACATCTTTCTTCACCACTAGGATATCTTCTAAGTGCATGTTCCCCTCGAAATCTAGGACTCAGGGGTCCTTTTTCATGAGGATAATTAATAGTTACTTTAGCTTTAAACATATATTTAAAAGTCAAAAACATTCCTGTTAGGAGTTCAAACAGAGTAAAAGATTTTATATATTTAATCATAAAGAGTTAGGAACCATATCAAACACAATTAAAAAACCAGCTGTCAAAACAACCCATAACAAAGATAAAGGTAAAAATATTTTCCAACCAAGTCTCATTAATTGATCATATCTATATCTTGGAAAGGTTCCGCGAACCCATATAAATAAAAATAGAATAAACATAACCTTTAAAGTAAACCAAATAACACCTGGAATTGCATTTAAAGGAAATATATCAAATGGTGGCAACCAGCCACCCAAAAATAATATAACAGTCATAGAGCTCATCAAAATCATACTCGCGTATTCACCAAGAAAAAATAAAACAAATGATGCAGATGAATATTCAGTAAAAAATCCAGCAACAAGAGTTGATTCATCTTCTGGTAAATCAAAAGGTAGTCTATTTGTTTCAGCTAAGGCTGAAATGAAGAAAATAACAAACATTGGAAGAAGAGGGATTGCAAACCAAAGTGTTTGTTGAGCCATAACTATCTTTGAAAGATTTAATGATCCAACACATAATAATACAGTTATGATGACAAAACCTATTGAAACTTCATAAGAAACCATTTGAGCAGCTGATCTAAGAGCTCCTAAAAATGGATATTGCGAATTACTTGCCCAGCCTGCCATTATGATTCCATAAACACCTAGTGAAGAAATTGCAAATAAGTACATGATACCAACATTTATATCTGCAATTACCCAATTAGGAGCAAAAGGTATTACAGCCCAACCTGCTAGACTAAGAACCATAGTAATAACAGGTGCTAATAAAAAAACTAATTTGTTTGAATTTGATGGAATAATATTTTCTTTTGTTAATAATTTAAGTGCATCAGCAAAACTTTGTAGAATTCCAAATGGACCTACTACATTTGGACCTCTTCTGAGTTGAATAAGGGCAAGTACTTTTCTTTCAGCATAAACTAAAAATGCCACTGAAATTAATACAGGCATTAAAACGGCCAATATCTGCGCTATAATTATGCTACCTGGGATTATGAGATCATTTAAGTATGAAAAATTATTCATGAAGCTTCAGCTTTGTTAAGTATTTCATTTGTACATTTAGCCATAGTTTCAGAAGATCGAGAAATTGAGTCGTTCATGTAAAAATTCTTAATATTGTATGAAATATTTTCATCTTTTATTTTTTCTTTAGATGAAAAAGATAATTTAGATGAATTAGTAACTTGTAATAA
>CACKTS010000016.1 GCA_902603095.1 uncultured Alphaproteobacteria bacterium | reverse complement strand
CACAAAACGCATACCTAGATATGCATTGATCAAATATAGTATAAAATTCAATAAATTATTTATTTGTTAATTAAATTATTTTGAAGGTTTATAATATTTTTTTAAAATTATTATATAAATTTTCTGCATTATTATTCATTTCGCTCATATTTTCTTGTGCTACTTTGTCAAATTTTTTAAGTGCTCCTTTGCCCATACAATCCTCTAGAGCATTTTCATATTCAGGAACACATCCCCACTGAGAAACTGTATTATTTTTAATTTCAATATGAAACTGAATCCCATATGCATGATTTTTATATTTAAATATTTGATATTTAGTTGTTGGAGAAGAACCAAGTAATGTTATATCATGGTTGGATTCAAGATTTTGCACTTCATAACTATGCCACTGCAAAGCTTTAATAGTTGACTTAAATTCACCAAATAAAATATCATTTGAACTAGATTTATCCATATTAATATCTAGTATTCCTATTTCAGGTGGTTTAGATTTTACAACGTCGCCACCTAATACCTCACCTAATAATTGACATCCTAAACAAAAACCCAAGTAGGGTTTTTGTAATTCTACAACAAATTGTTTTATTTTATTTTTTTCCTCAATAAGCCAAGGGAATTCTTCTTCCATCCATGTATCCATAGGGCCTCCCATGCAAAGCATTCCATCAAACTCTTCAATATTATTTGGTATTTTCTCCCCTTCATCTAATTGAATTGTAGTTAGATTTAAATTATCTTTTTTCATTAAATCAAGAATGTATCCTGGTGTTTCTATATCAATATGTTGAAGTATAATAATTTTTTTACTCATCATTCTCTAATTCTAATAACCTTTTTTTTAATTTAATACCACCCAAACCAGAAAATCCACCAAGGGTTCCATCAGAACGAATAACACGATGGCATGGTACTACAATTAAATGTTTATTTAATCCACAAACATTACCAACAAACCTAGGTGATGTATTAAGTTTTTTTGCAATTTGACCATAGGATTTAGTTTTACCATATGGAATTTTTTTAAGTTCGTTCCAAATTTTTTTTTGAAAATTTGTTCCTTCTAAAAAAATATTTAGATCAAAATTTTTTAATTGACCTTTTAAATATTTTTGTATTTGATTTTTTACTTTTAAAAGAGTCTTGCTCTTACAATAATTATTATTTTTTTTTCCAAACTGTATTGATTCTATTCTTTCGTCTATTTCTTTAATATTAATCCATCCAAATTTTGTTTCAAAAGACAACTCTTTAATCATAATTAAGCATAATATTATAAAAATATATTTACTAATAATATTTTTATATAATAATGATATTATTTATTATGCAAAAACCTAAAACACGTATTTTTGTCAACAAGTTAATTTCTTCTAATTTAGTTATTTATGTAAAAAATAAGCAACATCATTTCCTTAAAAATGTTATGCGAATAAAAATTGATGATAAAATTAATGTTTTTGATGGTCAATCAGGCGAATGGATTTCAAAAGTAATTTCTGTAAATAGAGAAAGTACAGCACTGCGTGTTACTGAAAATATTAAAAAAATGCTGTCTTCTCCTGATATATGGTTGATATTTTCTCCTATAAGACAAAGCCGAATGAGCACAGCTATACAAAAAGCAACTGAAATAGGTGTATCAAAAATTATTCCTTGTATTACTGATTACACAAATATCAAAAATATAAATGAAAAAAACCTATCTCAAAATACTGTTGAGGCCTCAGAACAATCTTTAAGATTAGACATCCCAAGTATAGAAAAAGAAATAGATCTTAAATCTTTATTAGAAAGTTGGCCTATGGATAGAAAATTGATTTATTGTAATGAAAAAAATACAGATAATACATCTATAATTGAAACTATGATCTCTATAAAAAATACCACAAAAAAATGGGCTGTCCTTGTAGGTCCAGAAGGCGGTTTCTCAAGTGCTGAACAAGATTTAATTTTAAAAAATAATAACGTTATATCAGTATCACTAGGTAAAACTATACTGCGTTCTGATACTGCTATTACAGTGGCTTTATTTTGTATAAAAGAAATAACATCATAAAAATTTTTGTATCATCAATACATAATTTCATTTATAAAGGTATTAATTATGGAATTTAACTCAGAAACATTATTACTTTGTGGAGTTTTAGGGATGTATCTTTTTTGCTACTTTTTAATAACTTGGGTTTGGATAAAATCAGATAAAAGAAATGATGATATATCTTCAACAGAAAATAACCAAAGTTAAAATATTTTAATTATATTTTTCTAAGAATTTTTGTAAAAATTTATTAGCAATAAAAAGAAAAATTGCTGATATAACAATGACCATTACAGCAATACTTGCTCCAGACATACCTTGTGTATAACAAACTGCACACCTTGCAAAAACTGGTACTGGTATTAAAAAAGATAAAAAAATTATAAAAAAATTAAATAAATTACTCATTAAATGATTCCATCTATTAATATAGAGATAAAAATCAAAAATAAATATAAAATTGAATATATAAATATTTTTTTTGCAAATTTATTTTCATCATTAATTTCTATTAGTAATTTGTAACATAAGTATACGTAATAAAGACCTAAAACTAAGCTAGTAGAAAAATATATAAGTCCTAAATACCCAAAATAATATGGTGTTAGTGAAATAATAAATAAAATTAATCCATAAACAAATATGTTTACTTTTGTTGTTTTGATTCCTGCTACTACAGGTAACATGGGTATTTTTGCATTATTGTAGTCTTCCGTTTTATATAAACTTAAGGCCCAAAAATGAGAAGGTGTCCAAAAAAATATAATTAAAAAATATAAAATTGGTTCTAATGTTATATTCCCAGTCGCAATTGTCCACCCAATAATTGGAGGGAAAGCACCTGCTGCTCCTCCAATTACAATGTTTTGTGGTGTAAGTTTTTTTAACCACATTGTATAAATTACAACATAAAATAAAATTGTTATTGTTAGCATTACTGCAGATATAAAATTAGAAAAAAAATAGAGAGCGATTACAGAAATAAATGAAGTTGAAAGGCCAAAAATTAAAGCTTGGTTCTGTGTAACTTTACCAGTCGGAATAGGTCTTAAACAAGTCCTCTTCATTAATGCATCTAAGTCTGATTCATACCACATGTTTAATGCTCCTGCAGCACCCGCACCTAGAGCAACAGCACATAAAGATAAAGCAGAAGTAATAAAATCTACTTGAGCTGGTGCTGCAATTAATCCAACAACACATGTAAAAATAACTAGGGACATAACCCTTGGTTTCATTAATTGATAAAAACTATTTAAATTAAATAGAAACGTATTAATTGTTAATATTTTTTGGGTCATTTAAGAAATAATAATTCCTATGATCCAGTAACTGCAAAATAAATTTTTCTTATGATTAATGTCCAATAAGATTCATGCCACATAATAAATACAAAAACTAATATCGCAAAACAAGGCATTAAAATAGCTGCTATTATAGGTAGCCTTTCCCACCACATATGCATAAAAATTGCACAAATAAAACCAGCTTTAAGAAGCATAAAAATTAAAATCAGACCCCATCTAGTATAACTTTGAAATCCATACCAATCAACCCAGTATGACAATGCACTTACTACAAAAAGCAATGTCCATACTTGGAAATAAATTTTTAAGGGATGTTGTTGTGTACCTTCTGCCATATTACCTCACCATAAATAGAAAAATGCAAAAATAAAAACCCAAACTAAATCTACAAAATGCCAATACAAACCCATAATTTCTATTGCTTCATAATTTGATTTTTGCGATGTAAAAAAACCTCTTCTACCAGTATCAAAATCTCCTCTAAAGACTTTCCTTGTCATAATAAAAAGGAAAATAACACCTATTGTTACATGAGTACCATGAAAACCAGTAATCATAAAAAATATTGCACCAAACTGTGGGGCCCCAAATGGATTATCCCAAGGACGCACTCCTTCACTAATTAATTTTGTCCATTCAAAAGCCTGCATACCTACAAATGATGCACCAAATACAGCTGTAGCTAACATAAGATAACCACACATTTTTCGATTTTTCTCGTATCCATATTTAACTGCTAAAGCCATGGTTCCACTACTAGTAATTAATATAAAAGTCATGATAGCAATTAAAAGTAATGGAACATTATAATCACCAACATGTAATCCAAAAACTTCACTAGCATTAGGCCAATCTGCTTTCGTAGAAAATCGTACTGTCATGTAAGAAATTAAAAAAATACTAAAAACAAAAGTATCACTAACAAGAAATATCCACATCATTGCTTTTCCCCATGGAACACCTTTAAAAGCTTTTTGGTCAGACGCCCATTCCTTAGAAAAGGATTGCTTTTCAGGAACTATTACTTCTACGTTTTGATTTGACTCCATTAGTTAACCTTTCATTATGAAAATAACATTAATCCAAATAGCACTATCCACACAGCTAATAAAAAATGCCAATAAATTGCACATAATTCTATTGTATGTTTTGCTTTTCTAATAACTATATTCTCAAGCTTCCAAACTTTATTTATTGTCATAGCCCAATATATTAAACCCCCTAAGAGATGAAAACCATGAAGAGTAGTAAATACGTAAAAATAACCATTTGCTGGACTGCCAGAAACATAATAGCCTGCTTGAACCAAATCTTGCCATACTAATAATTGACCAATGAGGAATAATACAGCTAAAAATCCAATAAAAAATAATTCTCTTCTTGCTTTTTCAAAATTATTTTTCTTTGAAGCTAGTTGAATACGAATAAAGACAAAACTACTAATTACAAGTATTAAAGTATTTATCCAAAGTAAAAAAGGCTCAGGCATTCTAACCCAATCATCGTATACCATTCTATCTGCATAAGTTACGATGAATAAACAGAACATAATGGTACTAACAACCATTAAATAACGCAGACCTAGTTTTCCTACATGTAAATTAAATGTTTTACCCTCATGTAAATTGTCAACTTTTACTTGTGCGGGCTCCCAGGGTTTCTGAGTTAATTGATTAATAATACTTTCTTTGTTTTTGCTCATGTTTGTTCAGCCTTGGCATTTGCAACAGCACTCGGTGGAGTATCTTGTGTAATATAATCTTTATCTGCACCGGGAACACTATAATCATATGCCCATCTGTAAACGACAGGTAAATCTTTTCCAAAATTTCCATGAGTTGGAGGGACATCTGGAGTTTGCCATTCTAAAGAACAAGCTTTCCAAGGATTTTTTCCTGCCTTTTTACCAAATTTAGAACTTACAATAATATTATAAAAAAATAAGAATTGTACTGCGCCAGTAATTAAAGCTGCAACAGTTATAAATTGGTTAATTCCAATGATAGAATAAGTAAAATTATCACCCTCAAAAACTTCAAAATATCTTCTGGTCACTCCCATAAAGCCTAAATAATGCATAGGGAAATAAATAGAATAAGATCCAATAAAAGTTACCCAGAAATGAATTCTTCCAAGTCTTTCATTAAGAAAACGACCAGTAATCAAAGGGAACCAATGATAAATTGAACCTAGTATAACTAAAACAGGAGCTATCCCCATTACCATATGAAAATGAGCTACAACAAAATAGGTATCTGATAATGGTACATCAACAGCTACATTACCTAAAAATAATCCTGTTAATCCACCATTAACAAAAGTTATAATAAAAGCTATGGCGAATAACATTGGGATTGTTAGTTTAATATTTCCTCTCCAAAGAGTAAGAACCCAGTTATAAACTTTAATTGCGGTTGGAACTGCAATGATTAAAGTTGTGGTAGCAAAGAAAAAGCCAAACCAAGGATTCATTCCAGCTACATACATATGATGCGCCCAAACGATAAAACTTAAAGCTCCAATAACGACGATTGCCCAAACCATCATGCGATATCCAAAAATATTTTTTCGGGCATGTACAGAGATTAAATCTGAAACAATACCAAAGGCTGGAAGAGCAACAATATAAACTTCAGGATGGCCAAAAAACCAAAAAAGATGTTGAAAAAGTATTGGGCTTCCACCATCGTAAGTTAGGCGTTCACCAAATTCAACAATAGCTGGCATAAAAAAACTAGTACCAAGCATATTATCAAGAGTCATCATTATACCTGCAACAAAAAGAGCGGGGAAGGCAAATAATGCTAAAACAGTTGCTGTAAAAATACCCCATACTGTTAAGGGAAGTCTCATTAAGGTCATTCCTCTTGTGCGAGCTTGTAAAATAGTGATTACATAATTTAATCCACCCATTGTGAAACCAATAACAAAAACAGCCAGTGATACTAACATGAGCACAATGCCTAAACCATCACCACCAGGCGTACCTGATGTTATGGCTTGGGGTGGATATAACGTCCAACCTGCACCAGTAGGACCTCCGGGGACAAAATAACTTGCAGCTAAAATTATTACTGCCAAGAAAAATACCCAGAAACTTACCATGTTTACATACGGGAATACCATATCACGTGCTCCTACCATTAAAGGAATAAGAAAATTACCAAAACCTCCTAAAAATAATGCTGTTAGAAGATATACAACCATTATCATTCCATGCATTGTGACAAGCTGATAATACGCGCCAGCTTCCATAGGAATTACACCTGGAAATGCTATCTGCATTCTCATTAACCATGAAGAAACTAGGCCTACCATACCAATAGCAACTGCAGTTAATGCATATTGAATGCCAATTACTTTAGCATCCTGACAGAAAATATATTTAGTCCACCAACTTTTAGCATGATAAAGATCTTGTGGCGGTACTTCTAGTGAAGGAATTGAATCTTTATTCTTTGCAACATCATCATAACTATCAGCAGCCATTATACATCTCCCTTATAAATCATTTTTTTTATTTAAAGCTATTTTTATCAAATCACTTTTACCATTACTAGCTAATGTTTCTTCAAAAGTCATTTGTTCACTTAACCACTCATTATAATCTTCTTCTTCATCTACAATCACGTAACCCAACATTGAATAATGTCCTGTTCCACAATATTCCGCGCATAAAATTTCAAAAGTTCCCGTTTTAATTGGGGTAAACCAATAATAAGTTATCATTCCTGGGACCATATCCATTTTTGCTCTGAATTGAGGCACATAAAAATCATGTAAAACATCTAATGCACGTAAATTTAATTTTAGAGTTTGATCTTTTAATATATGCAAATCATCCGCATCTATTAAGATATCATCAACACTGTGAGGATCATCAGTATTTAAACCAAAAGGATTATCATCATTTATATTTTTAATATCAGTGGTACCCAATACTCCATCTTTACCTGGTAATCGATACATCCAATACCATTGCTGACCTACAACTTCTATCTCATAAGCGCCCTTTGGAACAGTAACAAAATTTTTCCAAACAATAAGACCAGGAGCTAATAACGCTATAACACCGATTGTGGTAATAATAGTAAGGGCCCATTCTAGTTTTGAATTTTCAGGTTCGTAATCAGCTCTTTTATCTTTATTATATTTGTATTTCCAAATACAATATGCCATGAATAGACCTATCGCTACAAAAACTGCCCCTGTTATCCAAAAGGTAAGAATGATTGTGTCATCCATACCAACCCAATTTGAAGCAATTTCGCTCCACCACCATGGGGACCACATATGAAAGGCAACTGAGCCTAGGGTAACTAATATAACTAAAATCGCTACTATCATTCAGGGAACTACATAATAGAATATTATAAGGAATCAAACTAATTTTATTAAAAAATAAAAAAAAACCTAATAGAATTGATAGCTTTTCTATAAAGATTTTGAAGTGCGACTTTTAGTCTATTTTTTACTACTAATTTTTAATTTTTTTTGATTTGCTTATTTTAATCCCTATGTAATTAGTATAATTATTTTATTTTAAAAAAGGGCAAAATTTATGAAACTTTTCGTTATTTTATTAAGTTTATTATTTTCATATTCAGCATTAGCTGAGGACACAACAATTGATATGCTCAACAAGGGTGAAGACAGAAGTATGGTTTTTAGTCAAGAAATTGTTAGGGTAGATGTAGGCGATACTGTCTTTTGGAAATCTGTTGATAAAGGACATAATGTAGAATTTATTAAGAAGAACGGAGTTCCAGATGGAGTAGATAAATTTAAATCTAAAGTTTCTGCAGATGCAGAGTATACTTTTACTATACCAGGAATATATGCTTATTGGTGCACTCCGCACAAATCCATGGGTATGATTGGTTTTGTAATTGTAGGAGATGATTTATCTAACTTGGAATCAATTAAAAAAGTTAAATTTATTGGTAAGTCAAAAAAAATAGCACAACCACTTATTGCTGAGATTGAAGGATAAGATTAACTAAAAATTGTGCAATATAAAAAAAAATTTTTTATAATTATTGCAATCAATGTTTTTTTGATTTTATGTATTTTATTATTTGCGATACCTACATATAAATATTTAAGTAAAGGCAGTGTAAGTAATAACGAATTTGTAAAAGGGCAAATAATTATAAACCCTGAAGCAAAATCCTCTGCTATACTAGAAAGAACAATTAACATTCAATTGGTTGCAAAAGTTGACCAATCTTTAAATTGGGAATTTGAACCATTAAAAGAAAATATAGAAGTAAAAATTGGAGAAAATAATTTAATTAAATATAAGGGTACAAATTTATCAAATAAAACTATCACTTCAACAGCAGATTTTTTTGTAGATCCTGAGGCAGTCCAAGTATATTTAATAAAAACTGAATGTTTTTGTTTTACTGAACAAACACTTAAATCTGGAGAAAGTCAGATATTTACGATGGTATTTTACATTGATCCAGGCCTTGATTCAGACTGGTATTTTAATAATTTAAAAGATCTAGTTTTCACATACGAGTTTTCAGAATATAAAAGCTAAACTTTTAAAATTTAATTAGGAAAAAAGTGCATTATATAAGTACGCGTAACAATCGACTTAAAGAGTCTTTTTTAAATATTCTTTTTAGAGGATTATCAAATGATGGAGGATTATTTTTACCCTCTGAATGGCCAACTATATCTTTAGAAAATTTAAATGATAAATCTTATCAAGAGGTTGCCCATGCTATTATTTTTCCATACATTAAAGATGATGTTTCTGATTCTGATTTAAAGCTTATTATTAATACAACCTATAAAAATTTTAATCATCAAAAAATTGCACCTCTTTTTAATATTGATAAAAACAAATACATATTAGAACTTTTTTATGGCCCTACATTTGCTTTTAAAGATTATGCTTTACAATTTTTAGGCCATTTATTTTCTTATCTTTTAAAAAAAAGAAAAAAGAAAATTACTGTTTTAGGTGCAACGTCTGGAGATACGGGTTCAGCAGCAATAAATGCTTTTAAAGGCAAGGAAGATATTGAGGTTTTCATTCTGTATCCTCACAATAATGTATCTGAAGTACAACGTCGTCAAATGACAACAGTAGAAGAACCCAATATACATAACCTTGCTATCGAAGGCACATTTGATGATTGTCAAAGAATCGTAAAAGAACTTTTTGTTGATGAAGAAATTCAATCAAAAACTTCTTTAACTGCAATAAACTCGATTAATTGGATAAGAATTATTGCACAAACAGTTTATTATTTTTGGTCTTATTTACAATTAAACGAAGAAAAAGTTAATTTTATTGTTCCTTCAGGAAATTTTGGAAATATTTTTTCTGCTAGAGTAGCAAAATATATGGGTCTTCCAATAAATGAATTGCATATAGTAACAAATGAAAATGATATTTTGTATCGTTCTATAAAGACTGGTGAAATGAAAATTCATAAAGTTAAACAAACTTATAGTCCAAGTATGGATATACAAATTTCAAGTAATTTTGAGCGTCAATTATTTGAAAGCTCAGACAGAGATAGTATTATTTTAAATGAGTTAATGATATCTTTTTCTAAAAAAAGAGAAGTAAATATTCCTAATAATATACTTAAAAATATTCAATCAATATATAATACTCATACTGTTACTGACTCAGAAGTGTTACAAACAATTAGAGAATTCTATGATAAATATGATTATTTATCTGATCCACACACTGCTACTGGGCTAAATGTATTAAACAAACTCAATACCAACGTTACAAATATTAGCTTAGCATGTGCCCATCCTGCCAAATTTAAAAATGCAATTTTTGACGCTATAAAGAAAGAACCTCCTATTCCTCATGATCTTAAAAAAATTTTTGATAAAGAAGAAAAGATGACTATATTAGAAAATAAAAAAGAATTAGTTAAATCAAAAATTTTAAAATTAATTTAAATATGCATCAAATTACAACTCTTGATAACGGATTACGTATTGTAACACAAAATATGCCTGGTTTAGAAACTGTATCAATGGGTATATGGAATTTTGTTGGTGGAAGAGATGAAGAAGAAAATGTTAATGGAGTTGCTCATCTTTTAGAACATATGGCATTTAAAGGTACTCAAACAAAATCAGCATTGCAAATTGCAGAAACAATTGAAAATGTTGGCGGAGATATCAATGCTTATACCTCTAAAGAAATTACAGCTTATTATGTTAAGTTACTTGCAGACGATCTTCCATATGGAATTGATATATTAACTGATATTCTTCAAAATTCTTCTTTTCAAGAAGAAGAATTAAATCGGGAAAGAGGTGTTATTATTCAGGAAATAGGTATGTATCTTGACACTCCCGATGATATGATTTTTGATTATTGGCAAGACAAAGCATTTCCTAATCAACCAATGGGAAGATCAATTTTGGGTAAAACAGATATAATTAAAAATATTACACGGGCACAAGTAAAAGAATTTATGAGTTCACATTATAATCCAAAAAAAATGATTATAAGTGCTGCTGGTAAAGTTAATCATTCTGTCTTTGTAAAAAATATAAAAAAAGTTTGTACTAATTTACCTAACGGAACTATCAATCATCGAATTAAAGCAAATTATAAATCTGGAGAATACCGTGAAGAAAAAAAACTTGAACAAATTCATTTGTTACTTGGATTTGAAGGAATAAATTATCACAATGATGATTACTATTCTCTACTTGTTTATTCTTCTCTTTTAGGTGGTGGTATGTCTTCAAGATTATTTCAGGAAATCAGAGAAAAAAGAGGTCTAGTGTATGGCATTTCCTCTTTTAGTTCATCGTACACCGACACTGGCATTTTTGGTATATACTGTGGAACTGGAGAAAATCAAATAACAGAACTAATACCTGTTTTATGTGATCAATTAAATAGTAGTCCAACTACTGTTAGTGAACAAGAAATTGATAGAGGAAAAGCACAATTAAAAGCTAGTTTAATGATGGGAAGAGAAAGTGCTTTCCGTCGCTGTGAAAGTGCAGCAAGACAATTGTTAGTTTTTAATCGTGTAATTGAACCATCTGAAATCTTAAGCAAAATTGAAAATGTAAATACAGAATCAGTAAAAAAAATTGCTAAAATGATTGTTTCGGGACCTATGACTATTTCCAGCATTGGTCCAATTAAAAAACTTGAAACACTTGATAAAATTCAAGCAAGATTAAAATAATATAAAATTATAAATTTAGATTGAAAGTATTGTCCAAAAAACAGAGAGGCCTATAAATATTAAAATAGCTAATATAAAAAATGCAATAATTTCTTTAAGAGGGAATTTCATTATTTTTTAATTAATTATTCAATTTTTATTTTATCTGAAATTATATGTTGAATATTTTGATCCTTAAGAGTCATTTTCATTTCAATTTCAACCTCATCATTTGTTTTTAATTTACCTTTTTCTAAAGCTTTTATTAAATAATTTTCTATAACTTTTTGGGATGTAATACCTACTTTTTTTAAAAATTTTCTAATCTCTAGATTTAAATTTTCTTCATTCATATAATTATTCTATGCTAATTAACTAACTTTGTAAAAACAATAAAAACGGCTAATTTAGATAAAAATGCTAATTTTAATTAAATAATTATAGTAGAAATTCAGTTTTTATTATAACAGATTTTTTTATTATATCAGCAATCAAAACCATTACTATGTTGGATAAATTTATCCCTATAAAAATTATTTATTTTCTTGATTTAATTAGATTTAATAAACCAATAGGTTTTTTACTTTTAATGTGGCCTTGTTGGTTTGCATTAGCTTATTCTAATATATATTATTATGATTTAATTTTTTTATATTTTTTATTCTTTATAGGATCATTTTTAATGAGAAGTGCTGGCTGTATTATAAATGACATAATTGATATTAAAATTGATAGACAAGTAAAACGTACTTATAGCCGCCCACTTGCTTCAAAAAAAATTAATATTTTAAGCGCATATATTTTTGTTTTTGTTTTGCTTTTAATTAGTTTTATAATTTTAATTCAATTTTCTATAATAAGTATAATAATCGGTTTATGTAGTTTTCCTATTATTCTTCTTTACCCATTAATGAAAAGATTTACTTATTGGCCTCAACTTTTTCTTGGTATAGCTTTTAGTTGGGGAGTATTAATTGCCTCGGTTGAGTTATATGGTTCGATAAAATTTGATTATTTTTTACTTTACTTAGCATGCATCTTTTGGACAATAGGCTATGATACTATATACGCTTACCAAGATAGAGAAGATGATATTAGGAATAATGTAAAATCTACAGCTGTACTATTTGGAGAAAAAGGTAAATTATTTGTGCGATTTTGCTATTTTTGTATGATAATACTAATAAGCTATTTATCTTGGAAATCTTCAGAAAGTCTAGTTAGTTTAGGCGTGATAATTTTAATACTTATTGGTATAAACATACTTATAAATAAATGGGAACCAAACTCAGTTCAAAGTTCAAGTTATTATTTTAAAAAAAATAATTTATTGGGTGGTTTCATTTTTTTATATTTATTATTTTTTTAAATGCCTTCTGTGTATAAAAATAAAAAATCTGTAATTAATCGACTAATTTTTGATTATTTAATTAGTCATAAATTTAAAATTTTTTTAGCTCTAATAATGATGATTATTTCAGCCGGTGCGACTGGTCTACATGCATGGCTTGTAAGACCTGCTTTGGATGAAGTTTTAATAAAAGGAAATAAAGAAATGCTATTTCTTATACCCATTGCAATTATTGTTGTAACACTTTGTAAAGGCATAGCAACATATACTCATTCTTACCAAATGAGCAAAGTGGCTCATTCAGTAATTGCAAGTCTTCAAAACCAAATGTTTGAAAAATTAATGTATCTTAATCTAACTTATTATAATGATTCAAAATCTGGAAACTTAATTTCAAGACTTATTAATGATACATATTATTTGCGTCTAGCAATAGTAAAATCTGTAACAGCTGTCATCAAAGATATTTTGGTAATTATTTTTTTATTAGGAAATATGTTTTATCAAAGTTGGTCTCTTACAATTTTTGCCTTTTTTGCTTTTCCTTTAGCTATTTGGCCTATTAAAAAAATTGGTAAAAGTATTCGCAAAATTACCTATGAAATTCAAAATGAAATTGCAAAATTCTCAAATATTTTAGCTGAAAGTATAAAAGGAATTCGTCAAGTTAAAGCTTATAACAAGGAGGAATATGAAAAGAAAAGAGCATTTGAAAATATTAATTATATAAAAAAATTTTTTATCAAATCAGCTTTTGTAAGTAATAGATTAAGTCCCTTAATGGAATTTATTGGCAGTTTAGCTGTAGCAGTTTCTATTTACACAGGTGGTGTTTTTGTTTTAAATGAAAGTATGACTACAGGCCAGTTTATGAGTTTTCTTGTAAGCCTGCTTTTAGCTTATCAGCCTGTTAAAGCTTTAGGTAATCTTAACATCAGTGTACAAGAAGGTTTAGCTGGTGCTGAAAGAATTTTT
Organism: uncultured Alphaproteobacteria bacterium; assembly: GCA_902603095.1. Taxonomy (GTDB): domain Bacteria; phylum Pseudomonadota; class Alphaproteobacteria; order HIMB59; genus CACPNW01. The sequence continues at coordinate 7,505 of CACKTS010000016.1, read as the reverse complement.
TTATTACTTGATACGACTAAAGATAAATCAGAAAATCATAAAAAACCAAATAATATTAAATTAAACGGTAATATTGAATTTAATAAAGTTAATTTTTCTTATGGAGAAAAAAATGTTCTTAATAATATTAATTTAACAATTGAGTCAGGCAAAAAAACTGCATTTGTTGGATTGTCAGGCAGTGGTAAGTCAACATTGATCAATTTATTATTAAGGTTTTATGAAGACTATAGAGGGAGTATTAAGATAGATAACAATGATATAAAATCACTATCACTTTATGATTTAAGAGAAAATATATCACTTATAACTCAAGAAACACTTCTGTTTAATGAAAGTATATCAAATAATATTAGGTATGGTGACATGTCTTGTAATGATAATAAATTAAGAGAAATTGCAAACTTAGCTGGAGTAAACAAATTTGCAGATGAACTATCAAATAAACTTGATACAATAGTAGGAGAAAGTGGAATTAAATTATCAGGTGGACAAAGGCAGCGAATAGCAATTGCAAGAGCATTAATTAAAAATGCACCCATTCTAGTGATGGATGAAGCTACTTCATCTTTAGATAATATTACTGAAAAAGAAATACAAGATGCTTTAGATACCTTAATGAAAGGCAAAACCACAATAATAATTGCTCACAGATTAAGTACAATAAAAAATGCTGATATTATTTACACAATTGATAAAGGTGTAATTGAAAACAAGGGTGATCATAAATATCTAATTGAAAATTCTGCAGTTTATAAAAAATTACAATTGCAGGAAAGTTCTAATGAAGATTAAAAAAAAAATTACTAAAAATTTTTTCGTACAACACTTTTTAGCACTTATAACTGTTTTCTATATAAAGTTAGTAAGAGTTACTTCAGTTATAATTGACAAAAATATAGAATCACCAAATTCTTACTGGGATAATAATAAACCATTTATTTTGGCTTTTTGGCATAGTCAATTAATGATGATAAGTTACTGCTGGAAGTCAAATAGTCAAATAAATATTTTAGCTTCAGGACATAGCGATGGAAGATTTGGTGCTTTAGTTGGAAAGTATTTTAAACTAAATAATATACCTACATCATCAGTAGAAAAATCAATAACACTTAAACCCATATTTAAATTACTTAAGAATTCTCAGTATGTAGGAATAACTCCAGATGGGCCAAGAGGTCCAACTCAAAAAGTATCTGAGGGTATAATCAAAATTTCAAAAAATACTCAAGTACCTATAATACCTATTGGATTTGCATCATCTAAATTTAGAAAACTCAAATCGTGGGATTCTTTTTTAATAACTAAACCTTTTTCTAAGTGTGTCTTTGTTTGGGGGGACTCGATAAGTATTCCTAAAAATTGTGATGAAGTTGAAATTGAAAATTTTAAAAAAATATTAGAAGATCAAATAAATCTTTGCATATATAAAGCTAAAAAAGAAATAGATGCATAAATTATATACTTTAATATCATATATTGTAATTCCACTTATACTAATTAATACCTTCATCAGGGTGCTTAGAAATAAAGAAGATAAAAAAAGATTTAGAGAAAGATTTGGTGTTACTAATCATAAAAAAATTCATGCTAAGGATGTCATTTGGATTCATGCTGCTAGTTTGGGAGAGTTTAAATCAAGTGATTTTTTAATAAATAATTTTTATAAAAAGTATTGCATATTGGTAACAACTACTACTAAAACAGCATCAGATTACGCATTAAAAAATTATGGGAATAAAATTATTCATCAATACGCGCCTTACGATGTTTTGTTTTGGATAAATAATTTTTTAAATAATTGGAAGCCAAAATTAGTTATATGGATTGAGTCAGATCTTTGGCCTAATACTATTGTTAGATTAAAAGAGAAAAAAATTATATCAATTTTTGTAAATGCAAGAATTTCACCCAGATCTTTCAATAAATGGAAATTTTTTTCATCATACTACAATTTTATTACTCAATCTTTTAATGTGATATTTGCCCAAAGTAGAAATGATGTACAAAGAATAAAACAACTTACAAAAGTTAATGTTAAATATATAGGAAATCTAAAACTTACAAAAAAGAAAAATTCAATATTTAATCATGAAGATTCAGAAAATATAAATATAATGATAGCCAGCACTCATAAAAACGAAGAGTATTTAATGATTCCTTATTTAAAAGTTATTAGTGAAAAATATCCAAAAAGTAATTTTATTATAGTACCTCGTCACCCTAACAGATCAGAGGAAGTTTTTAACTTATTAAAGTCAAAAAGATTAGATGTTGGCTATCATAGTAAAATAAAAAATAATAATTATAAGTTCTTGATAGTTGATAGTTTTGGCAAAATGGATGAATTTTTTTATAAAAGTGATATAGTTTTTTTAGGTGGATCTTTTACAAAAAATGGTGGGCATAATCCAATAGAAGCTGCTACGGCTAATTGCGCTATAATAACTGGGCCATTTGTATTCAATTGGCAGAATTTGTATGAAGAAATGATTGAAAGTAATTCATGTTTAATGATTAAAGAACCAAAAGAACTAGAACAAAAAATTTCGAAATTAATTCAAAATAAAGAATATGCAAATAATTTAAGAAAAAATGCAATTACTTTTTCAAAAAAAATTTTTTTTGAAGAAGTAAAATTATTAAATTTTCTAAATAAGATTTTAAAAAACGATGCTTAAGGCTCCAAAATTTTGGTATCTGAAAAGAGATACTCTTCTTTCAAATTCATTATATCCCTTTTCATTAATTTTTAGACTTGGAACAAAAATACGTAATTTAATAAGTAAAGAAAAAAAATCTAAACTTGCTATAATTTGTATTGGAAATATTGTTATAGGAGGTGCAGGAAAAACTCCAGTAGCATTAAAAATTGGCAGTATGTTAAAAGAAGGGGGGTACAACCCAAATTTTGTTTCAAAAGGATATGGAGGTCTTGAAAAAAATAATACTTTAGTAAAAGATTGGCATTCTCCAAAAAGTGTTGGTGATGAACCGTTGTTATTATCTGAAATTGCACCTACATGGATTGGGCTTGATAGAAATAAATCATTTCAACTCGCAATTGGAAATGGTGCTGATTGTATTGTGATGGATGATGGTTTTCAAAACCCCAATCTTCAAAAAGATTTTTCTATTATTGTTATAAATGGAGACCAAGGATTTGGAAACAAAAGAGTAATACCCGCAGGACCATTGAGAGAAAGTATTAGTAGAGGTCTATCCAGAACTAATTTAGTTATTACGATTGGACAAATATCAGATTCAGTTAAAGATAAAATTCCTAAACATATACCCATCATTGGTGCTAACTTTAAAATTAAGGATGATGATTTATTTTTAAAAAGTCAAAAAATTACTGCATTTGCTGGAATTGCTTATCCAGAAAAATTTTTTAACTCTCTAAAATTACTAAAAGCAAATATAGTTGATGAAATAACTTATTCAGATCATCATATTTATAGTGAAAATGACCTTTTATATTTAGCTGAAATAGCAAACAAAAATAAATCAATACTTGTTACAACCAAAAAAGATATGGTCAGAATACCAAAATCTTTTAGATCGTTAGTAAGAACAATAGATGGTTTCATTCAACTTGATGATGAAAAATTATTATTCGAAATACTATCTAATTTAATTGAAAATAAAATTAATAGTTTATGAATAATTTAATATCTTTAAGATATATTGTTGAATATTTTTTATTTAGAATTATTTTAATATTACTTAAGCTATTTCCAAAATCAATATCTTCAAAAATTATTAGTAATACTTTTTTATTTTTGGGAAAATTATCAAAATACAATTCTATTGCAAAAAAAAACTGTAAAATTGTTTTTCCAGAATTAGATGAAAATGAAATTAAATTAATAATTGATAATAGTTGGCTAAACTTGGGAAAAAATCTTTTTGAGATAACTCATTTAAAAAAAATCATTAATGATGAAAACTCTATAGAGATAAAAGGGTTAAAAGTTCTAGAAAAAATTAAAAAAAAATCTTCTCAAGTAATTTTTTTTAGTATTCATTCAAGCAATTGGGAAATTTGTGTACCTATTTTAGATCATAAAGGATTTAAAATTGGAGCAATATACAGACACATAAATAATAAGTACTTTGATAAATACATTTATAATAAAAGAACAGAAGCACTAAAAAGTAAAAATAGTTTTTACACTCCAAAGGGAAAAGTAAGTGCTAAAGAGATAATAGATGGTGTTATTAAAAATAAAAATATTTTTTTATTAGTTGATCAAAAAGACTCTGCAGGAAATCTAGTTGATTTTTTTGGAAGAAAAGTAAAAACTCAAACTGGTTTTTTAAAAATAGCAAGAAAATATAATTTAAAACTAGTTCCAATGAAAAATATTCGTTTACCTAACAATAAATTTCAAATAACATTTCAAGAACCAATTGAGCATAATAATATTAAAATTAGTGATGATAAAAAAATGCTTGAAATTAATACAATTATTGAAAAATGGATTAGAGAAAATCCACAAAATTGGTTATGGCAGCATAAACGGTTTAATTAATTTTTTTAATCTTAATTTCTATTATTTTATCAATTAATCTAGCACTTAAGGTGTCATTTTCATTTATAAGTTTTGAACTATTAATTATTTTATTTTTTTTAGATAAAATAGAATAACCTTTCTTGAGATTTGATTGGACAGAGTTGGTTTCTATTAATCTAAGAAAATTATTATATTTTTCTTTGTTTTTAATGAATTCTCTTTTAATTGATGAATCTAAATCTTTAGTAAAGTTATTAATGTTTAATTTTTTTAATTTAATTAAATCATTAGGAATTTTTAATTTACCAAATAAAGACATAAGATCTCTGAAAGCTATTTTCATATTATTTTGAATAATTCTTTTTAAGCCAGGTTCAATATAACTTAATCTATGTTTAAATGAATCAATAATTTGTTGTGGCGTTTTGATTAAAGAAATTAAATTTTTTAATTCAGCTGATTTTTCTTTACAAATATTTTCCATTCCAAAAGACATTCTTTGATTTAAATTTATAATGATATTTATAAGTTCAGATTTTACTGGTACAACTAGTTCAGCTGCAGCTGTTGGTGTAGAAGCACGTAAATCTGATACAAGATCTATTATAGTTGTATCTGTCTCATGTCCCACTGCAGAAATAATTGGAATTTTTGATTTACTTACAACCTCTGCAAGTTTCTCATCATTAAATGCCATTAGGTCTTCAGTACTACCACCGCCTCTAGCAATAATTATTACATCAGGCTTTATTCGTATTAAATTATTAAATCCTTTAATTGCATCAATAATATTTTTAGGAGCATCCGTACCTTGAACGGCAACAGGCCATAAATCTATTGGTGTTTTAAAACGATCAGAAATTCTATTGATAATATCATGTATGACTGATCCAGTTGGAGAAGTAATAACACCAATTCTAGATGGTAAATAAGGAATTTGTTGTTTATTAGACTCTTCAAAAAAACCATTTTTCTTAAGTCTTTTTTTTCTCTCCTCGATAATTTTTAGTAACGCACCCTCTCCTGCTATCTCTATTTTTTCTACATCTATCTGATAAGTAGTTTTAAATTTTGACCAAGTGGTAACTTTACCTGTTAAAATCACTTCCATACCTGTTTCTGGTTCAAATCTCAGTGATCTTTTTTTTTGCTCCCAAACAACAGCACTCAAAATTGAAGTTTGGTCTTTAAGAGTAATATAAATCTGACCCTTTGTTGCAAGACGTAATTCTGATATTTCACCTTTTATACGTACATAACTAAAATGATCTTCTATTAGATCCTTAAGCGCTCTATTAAATTGGGTGACTCCATATTCAGGTATATTATAATTTAAATTCATTATCTTAATTTTTTAAAAAAACTTTTTAACAACTTTTTACAATCATTTTCCATTATACCTCCGTAAATCTCTGTTTTAAAAGTATGTTCTTTTATTAATTTAGATTTATTATTTTCTATACCTCCGTTTTTTTCATCATATGCTCCAAAATATAACTTTTTAACATGGGCTTCACTAATAGCAGATGCGCACATCATACAAGGTTCAAGTGTTACAAACATTATAGTATCGTTTAGGTATTTTTGAGATAATTTTTTACAAGCTTTAATAATTAAGTCTATCTCACAATGGTAGATAGCATTTTGTTCTTTATTAATCTTATTATAACTTCTTTCAATAATTAAATTTGTTTTATTATCAACTAATATGCCTCCTACTGGGACTTCATGATTATCAAAAGCAAATTTAGCTTCTTTTATCGCTTCACTCATAAAATAATCAATGTTCATATAGTAAATATCTAAATAAAATTATATTATCATTTTATGAAAAATCCAATCATAGGTATTACACTAGATTTTGAAAATAATGGTGGATACTCTAAATTTCCTTGGTACGCTATAAGAGAAAATTATTTAAATTGTTTATACAAATTTGGCGCTATACCTTTTCCATTATTTCATCAAAGTTCAGTAAATGATGTTCTGCTTAAAATGTTAGATGGTTTAGTAATTACAGGAGGCAATTTTGATATAAACCCTTGCTTATATTCAGAGTCTGATAAAGGTTCCAGAAAAATTAAAGACAATAGAACAAAGTTTGAAATTGATATATTTAAAAAGTTTCTTGAAACATCAAAACCTATTTTAGGTATATGTGGCGGTGAACAATTAATGAATATAGCTACAGGAGGTGATTTAATCCAAGATATTAATCAATCAATAGTAACTGAAATAAAACATGAGCAAATTAATCCAAGAAATGAAGTCAGTCATGAAATAATATTAAAAAAAAATTCAAAAATTTATAATATAACTAAGAAAAACAAAATAAAAGTTAATAGCGCTCATCATCAGTCAGTTAATAAACTAGGTAAAAATTTTATTTCATCTGCTTTAGCACATGATGGAGTTATTGAGGCTATAGAACACATCAAGCACCCCTGGTGTCTTGGTGTACAATGGCATCCCGAATTTTTAATTACTGAATCTGACGTTGCTATAATCGAGGATTTTGTGAAAAATGCACTATAAAATGAGGATAGCAAAATTTTTAGCAAATGCAGGACTATGTTCTCGAAGAGAAGCTGAAAAACTCATTATAAATAAAATGGTTAAAATAAATAATAACTTATGTGTTCATCCAAGTGAAACTGTAAATGCAATAGATAAAATAACTGTTGGTAAAAAAATAATTACACTTAATGAGACCATAAGGTTATGGAAGATTTATAAACCAATAAAATTTATTTGTTCAACAAAAGATGAGCATAATAGAAAGAAAATATTTGATTTAATTCCAAAAGAGTATCCGAGAATGATTAGCATTGGACGCTTAGATTACATGAGTGAAGGACTTCTTCTTTTAACAAATAATGGAGATTACTCTAGAACTCTAGAATTGCCTATCAAGGGTCACGAAAGAACTTATAGAGTTTGTATAAGAGGTGAAATAGAAAAAAAACATATTTTCAGTATTAATAA
>CACKTS010000015.1 GCA_902603095.1 uncultured Alphaproteobacteria bacterium | reverse complement strand
CTAATGGAGGTGATGGAGGTAAGGGTGGTGATATAGTTTTTATTACTGATCAAAACCTTAATACACTTATAGATTTTCGGTATCAACAACACTTCAAAGCAAAAAAAGGTCAAAATGGCATGGGGAAAAATAAAACTGGAGCAAATGGAAAAGATATTGTTATTAAAGTACCTCCAGGAACAGAAATTTTTAATGAAGACAAATCAGTATTACTGGTTGAATTATTAGAAAATAATCAAAAATATATTTTTCTTAAAGGGGGTAAGGGAGGTCTTGGTAATTCACATTTTAAATCATCAACAAATCAAGCACCAAGACAATTTACAAATGGAGATTCAATTCAAGAACAGTGGTTGTGGTTATCTTTAAAATTATTTGCTGATGTTGGAATAATTGGACTACCCAATGCAGGTAAATCTACTTTTTTATCAAAAATTTCAAATGCACAACCAAAAGTTGCAGACTACCCATTTACAACACTTCATCCTGTACTTGGTGTAATTAAAAAATTTGATAAAGAAATTGTTCTTGCAGATATTCCTGGCTTAATTGAAGGGGCACACGAAGGCAAAGGACTTGGAGATAAATTTTTGGCACATATAGAGCGGTGTAAAATATTGCTTCATCTTGTTGATAGCTCGAATCCAAATTGGAGAGATAATTATTATATAGTAAGAAAGGAGCTAGAAAAATATGGGCAAAATCTAGATAAAAAAGAGGAAGTAATTGCTTTAAGCAAAAAAGAGCTAAATCCAGAAAATACAAACGTTATTATTGAGGAAATGAATCAGCTTAATAATAATAAAAAATTTTCTATTTCCAGCTTTACTAATAGTGGATTAAAAACACTTACTAATTATTTATTTAAAAAATTTGAAAGTAATAATGATTAATAATTATAAAAAAATAGTTATCAAAATTGGTTCATCTTCAATAATTAATTCTAAAAATAAAAAAATTAATTCAAAATGGATGGAAGTTTTATGTAAAGATATTGCTCAGCTACACAGAAACTCTAAAATTGTTGTAGTTTGTTCTGGTGCTATAGCACTTGGATCAAACTTAATTAAAAAAAATAAAAGTTTAAGAAAATTAGAAGATAAACAAGCTGCGGCATCTGTTGGACAAATAGAATTGGCTCATCAATGGAGACAAAAATTAAAAAAATACAAAATAAATGTGGCTCAAGTACTTTTAACACTTGATGATAGTGAAGTCAGAAAAAGATATCTCAACGCAAGAAAAACAATGAACTCACTACTTGCAAATAAAATAATTCCAGTAATTAATGAAAATGATACTGTGGCTACAGAAGAAATTAAATATGGTGATAACGATAGACTCGCTGCAAGAGTGTCTCAAATGATAGATGCTGATTTATTGATACTATTAAGTGATATTGATGGACTGTATGATCAAAACCCAATCAAAAACAAAAGTGCAAAAAAAATTAACGAGGTATTTACAATTAATAAAGCGATTGAATCTATGGCCAATTCTCAAACTTCAAGTCTTGGCAGTGGTGGAATGGTAACTAAAATTTGGGCTGCTAAAATATGCATGAACAACGGATGTAATACAATAATTACAAATAGTAACAAACCAAACCCACTGATTTCTATTTCTAATAAAAACTCTACTATTTTTCATGCAATAAAAAATCGATCATCTTCTCGAAAAAAATGGTTATTAAATCACTTACATGAATCTGGATTTATTAAAATTGATGAGGGTGCTCATAAAGCAATTCTTAATAATAAGAGTTTGCTACCTGCTGGTGTAATAGGAGTTGGAGGAAAATTTAACAAAGGTGATATAATCAGTGTTTATTATGAAAAAAAAGGAAAAGTTGCTATTGGTATTTCGGCTTATGATATAAATGAGGTAAAAAAAATTATAGGAAAAAAAAGTAAGGAAATTTCAATAATCTTAGGTTATGAAGGTAGAGATGAACTTATTCATAAAGATGATTTAGTCAAAACTGTTTAATGGATATTTTAGAAACAATTAATAACCTTGGCAATAAAGCAAAAGCTGCATCTGCTAAAATAAGAGTATTAAAGCCAGAAGAAAAAAAAATTGCTTATGAATTCCTGGAGAAAAATCTTAAAATTAATACAAAAAAAATACTAGATGCAAATAAATTGGATATAGATAAAGCTAATAAAAATAATTTAGCAAAACCACTTATAAATAGATTAAAGATTACTGAAGATTCAATATTAGGAATAATCAAAAGTGTAAGTGATATTAAAAATTTACCAGAACCAATTGGCAAGGTACTTGAAAGTTGGGAGCAGCCTAACGGTCTCAAATTTTCAAAAATATCTGTTCCCTTAGGTGTATTAGGTGTTATTTATGAATCAAGACCAAATGTTACTATTGATGCATCATGCCTCTCACTTAAGTCTAATAATTCTCTAATATTAAGAGGGGGTAGTGATAGTTTTCATACATCTTTTGAACTTGTAAAGATAGTAACTGATTCATTTAATAAAGCTGGGCTTCCAAAAAATATTATTCAAATGATACCAACCACTAAAAGAGAAGCTGTTGATCATCTTTTATCAATGAATAATTACGTCAATGTAATAATTCCAAGAGGTGGAAAAAGTTTAATAAAAAAAATTAATGAAAAAAGTAAAATACCAGTAATTAAGCACTTAGAAGGATTATGTCATATATTTGTGGATAAAGAAGCAAACATTGAATTAGCTAAAAAAGTTATTTTTAATAGTAAATTGAGAAGACCTGAAATTTGCGGTGAAGAATTAATTAATTTTCTTTTAATTATGCGGGTACTACAGAAACGTATGTTTTGATACGTGTCTTTTTAAATAAAACCTTACCATCAACTGTAGCAAAAATAGTATGATCTTTGCCAATACCAACATTGCTACCTGGATGAAATTTTGTACCTCTTTGACGTACAATTATATTTCCAGAGATTACTTTTTCACCACCAAACTTTTTTACACCTAAGCGACGACCTATTGAGTCGCGACCATTACGTGAACTACCACCTGCTTTTTTAGTAGCCATTATTTATTTTCCTTTGGTTTTACAGTTTTTTTACTAACTGATTTTTTGGTTAAAGTTTTTTTCTTTGGAGTAGACTTTTTCATTGAAGCAGTTTTTTTCTTTGGAGCAGTTTTTTTTGCTGGAGAACTATCTTTCAATTCTTTTTTTCCTGTTAAAGATTTTTTTAAACCCATGGAAATAGATTCAATTTTTAAAACTGTTAAATATTGTCTATGACCTTGAGTTGATCTGTAATTTTGTCTTTTTCTTTTTTTAAAAACTATAATTTTTTTATCTCTAATTTGGTCAAGAATTTTTGCTTCAATAACTGCACCTTCAACTAAAGGTGAACCAATTGTGTTTTGTGTTTTTTCAGAAACAGCAAGAACATCTTTAAAGGATATACTATCTCCTTTTTTACCATCAAGCTTTTCTACTTTAAGTATTTGCCCTGGTTTTACAGAATATTGTTTACCACCTGTTTTAAATACTGCTAACATAAGTTCCTTCGAATGATGGGCATTTATATATAAGGTCTAGAATAGTCAAATAAAAATACTTAGATTTGATTAATTTTTCCCTAAAAGTGCTAATAATTGTCTTTTCTCTCTCTGAGATATCTAAAAAACTCAGAATTTGAATAGTTGTTTCTTTGTTTAAATTCTATTCCTAGTTCACACTCTTGATTTAAAAATGGATTACATTTTTTTTCTTCACCTAGGTTAAAAGGTATTGATCTTCCTTTAGAATTTAAATCTTTTAAAATTTTATTTTTTGTTTTTTCTAAAATTATATTATTTTTAAAAATATATTCTAAAAATTTTAAATTATTTTTGGTGTACTCATGTCCACAAAATACTTTCATTTCATCAGGTAAGTTGAAAAGTTTCTGTAATGAATGATGCATTTGTTCAAATGTTCCTTCAAATATACGCCCACAACCTAATCGAAAAAGAACATCTCCGGCAAATAAAAGATTATTATTATAGTCGCATAGAACAATATGATCTAAAGTGTGACCGGGTGTAGATAGTATGTTAAACTCATTAAGAGAGGTTTTTAATATATCGCCATCTGAAATTTTATTTATTGATAGAGAATTTAATTCTGAAGGGGAAAATATTTTTACTTTAGGATATTCTTTTAATAAGTTTAAAACCCCAGAAGTATGATCTTTGTGATGATGGGTAATAAAAATATAATCCAAATCTAGTTTTTTTTGTTTTAATGAATCAATAATAATTTCAGCTTCTGCAGGATCTATAATGATACTAGAGGAATTATTATTATTAAATATTAAATAAGAGTAGTTATCACTTAGCTGGTTTATAATTTCTACAGATAAATTTTGCATTAATTTACAATAGCAGAATTCTTTGCAAATACATTATTTGTTGATTTTATCTTTATAGGTTCAAAATTTTTATAACTTAAAAGAAATATTGCTTCACTAGTAAATATATTTGAAGGAAAAAATGATTTTTGTATTGAAAATTGCTTACCTTTATTTGTTAGCCCTATACTTTTTTCAATAACTATATTCATGTCTTTACATAAATTTTCAAAATCTTTTAAAGTAAAGAAATGGATATTTGGTGTTTCGTACCATGAATGTGGAAGCCCCTCAGTTATAGGCATCTTGCCTGTTAATAGTAATTGCAATCGAATTTTCCAATGACCAAAATTAGGAAATGAAACAATGGCTTTAGAACCGACTCTTAATAATTCTTTTAATATTTTTTGAGGCTCCATCATTGCCTGTAAAGTTTGACTAAGTATGACATAATCAAAGCTTTGATTAGCATATTGTGAAAGATCTTTCTCGGCATCTCCATGAGTTATATTTAGACCCTTAGCAATACCTTGCAATGCCATGTCTTGGTTTTTTTCTATTCCATGAATATTTGCATTTAAATTTTTTTCTAGCTGCTCTATCAGTTCACCTTTTCCACAACCAATATCTAAAATTCTTGATTTTTCTTTTATTAAGGATTCAATTAGATCCCAATCTTTTCTGATACTTTTAATATTGTTCATTTTTTTTCCTAAAATTACTTTCTAAAAATCCTTTCATCACTTTATCTAAGTCTGGCTCATCTAGTAAAAAACTATCATGTCCTTTATCTGTATCTATTTCTAAAAAACTAACATTTTTTGATAAATTATTTAATATTTGTACTATTTCTTTATTTTCTCTAGTTGGAAATAACCAGTCTGAGGTAAAAGATATAATTAGATAATTAATATGGTTATTTAAATCATTAATAAATTCTAGTGTTTTACGATATGACTCTGAATGATCAAAATAATCCATTGCTCTTGTTAAATATAAGTAAGAATTTGCATCAAATCTTTCTACAAATGATCTACCTTGATAACGTAAATAACTTTCAATTTGAAAATCTGCATCAAAGCCAAATGATATAATATCTCTTGATTGGAGTTTTCTTCCAAATTTTCTATGCATAGCATCTTCTGATAAATATGTTATGTGAGCAATCATTCTTGCAACAGATAACCCTCTCTCAGGAATAGTTTTTTGATTACTATAATTGCCTTTATGCCAATTTGGATCATTCATTATGGCTTGCCTGCCTACTTCATGAAAAGCAATATTTTGTGCAGAGTGCTTAAGTGCACCCGCAATATGAATAATAGATTTAATTCTTTTTGGAAAATCAATTGACCATTGTAAAGCTTGCATAGCTCCCATAGAACCTCCAACTACACTAAACAATTGATCAATTTCTAAAGCATCTATTAATTTTACTTGAGCATTAACAATATCTTTTATTGTTATGGAAGGAAATTTTCCACCATAGGTATTTTTATCATTATCAATTTTTTCTTTTGGACCTGTGGATCCTGCACATCCACCAAGTACATTTGAACAAATAACAAAAAATTTATTTGTATCAATTGGCTTATTTGGGCCTACCATTCTAGACCACCAACCATCACGTCCTGTAATGGGGTTTTGACCTGACACATATTGATCACCAGTTAAAGCATGACAAATCAGTATAGCATTAGTTTTGTTATGATTGAGTGACCCAAAAGTTTTGTATGCTAAACTATAATTATCTAATAAATAACCAGATTCAAGTTTTAAGTCTGCATTGGTAAAATCAATAACACTACAATCCAATTTTTTATTTTTTATTATTTTAAAATTACTCATAATTATTAAGCCGAAGTTAAAATTTTATGAGGAGGTATCACGCTTTAGCTGTTTAGATACACACCCGCAAGCTGTTTCAAATCGGTGTAAAATGGGTATTTAATTTATATCTATTTTTTGTCAATATTTCTTCATTTTTTCCAATAAATTACTGTTTATTTTGATTTATTGTCATTTAATTTGTAAAGACAGCCACATAATATGGATAATAATAAAATAGAGTTATTAAGAGACAATATCAATTCAATTGATGACAAAATTTTGGATCTTCTAAAAAAAAGAGCTGAAGTTGTAAAAGAAATTGGGGCACATAAAAAGTCTAGGAATAAGGTAGTTGATATTGAAAGAGAAGAAAAAGTTCTTAATAGACTTTTGAAAAGTTCAAAAATAGAATATTCTAAAGACTCTATAGTTAGAATTTGGAGAGAAATTTTTCAAGCATCAACAAAATTACAACAAAATAATAAATCTACAATAAATACAAAGAGATCTATAGATTCAATAAAAGTTTACAAGGGTGGAAAATCTTCTGTTAAGGGTAAAGACAATATAATTAAATTATCTTCTAATGAAAATTCACATGGCCCTTCCCCTAAGGTTATAGAGTACATAAATAAACATGTAACACTCTCACAATCTCATCGTTATCCAAATATAGATGGAGTAAAATTAAGAGAAAAATTAGCTAGTGTTAATAATTTAAATTTTAAGCGAATAGTTCTTGGTTGTGGTTCTGATGAAACACTTCTATTTGCTGCTTTAGCTTTCTGCCAAGATGGTGATGAAATTATTCATGCAGAACATGGTTTTGAAATGTATTCAATTATTTCCAAAATAGTTGGTGCTACATCTAAAATAATTAAAGAAGATGAAAACTTCAAAATAAATATAAAATCTATTCTTAATGCAGTAACTCCTTCAACAAAGATTATATACTTAGCGAATCCTAATAATCCAACAGGCACTTATTTGACTCGTAGAGAAATTGTTGAACTTTTGAAATCTTTGCCAAAAAATATAATTTTAGTTTTGGACGGTGCTTACGCAGAATATGTTATTAAAGATGATTACGATCCAGGTTTTTCTTTAGCTGATGAATTTGATAATGTAGTAATAACTAGAACATTTTCAAAAGCTTATGGCCTTGCTGGTTTGAGAATTGGTTGGTGCTATTCTAGTGAAAAAGTTGCTCTTATTCTAAATAAAGTAAAGGGACCTTTTAATACTCAGAGCATTTCTCAGGAAATAGCTATTATTGCCCTAGATGATAAAGATTATTTAAAGAAAGTTATTGATAATAATCATAATATTAAAAACTGGTTTGAAGAAGAGCTAAAAAAACTTTATATTAATACAAGATCATCAGAGGGAAATTTTTCTTTTATTGAAACATCTGAAGAAAAGGCTATTAAAATTTCTAAACATCTTACAAATGAAGGAATACTTGTGCGTCAATTAGATAGTTATGGGCTACCTAACTGCCTTCGTATTACTATAGGTACAAAACAAGAAATGGAGACGACTATAAAAGCTTTAAAAAAAATATCTTAACTATGAAAAAATTTAATTCAGTTTTAATTGTTGGAATGGGTTTAATAGGCTCATCAATTTCAAGGGCATTAATTGAAAACGATGTAGCAAATAATGTTTATGGATTAGATTGCAATGATAATGTTATAAAGAAATGTCAAAATTTGAATCTTCTTACTCAGGGTGAAACTGATTTAAAAAAATTTGATATTCAATTTGATTTAATTGTTATTTGTACTCCATTAAGTAGTTATAAAAATATATTTACTTCATTAACAGAATTTGTATCAAAACCAACTCTAGTCACAGATGTTGGTTCCACTAAAATGAGTACAATTAAAGATTTTACAAATGTTGTAAGTAATAAATATATGACATTCATTCCATCACATCCAATTGCTGGTTTAGAAAAAACTGGACCAGAACATGGTTTTAGCAAATTATTTAATGACAGATATTGTATCTTAACTCCCTACGAAAAGAATGAAGATGCGCTTAAAAGCATAAGTGAAATGTGGCAGTCTATTGGAATGTCAACTGAAATTATGGAGCCAGATAGACATGATAGAGTTTTAGCAATGACATCTCATATTCCACAATTAATTGCTTTTTCTGTCGTTGGTACAGCAACAGAGTTAGAGTCCCATATGAGGGAGGAAGTTATTAAATATTCAGCTGCTGGATTTAGAGATTTCACAAGACTTGCAGGAAGTGATGCAATTATGTGGAGAGATGTATATGATAAAAATAAAGATGCTGTATTAGAAATGTTAGGAAGATTTAGTGAAGATCTTTCTACATATCAAAAAGCAATTAGAAATGGTGATTTAGAATTTTTGCAACATAAATTTGATCAATCTAAAAAAATTAGAAAAGAGATTGAGGATATTGGACAAGCAGGAAGTTTTGATCCAACTGAAAAAAAAAATTAATCCATTAATTTATTAGTTGCTGACTCTATTGAGTTTTCAATTTTTTTTAAAACCTCTGACTTTTCTAAGCCAATATCAATTTGTGGCAAAAACTCTATAATTATATGCCCTTTTTTTAAAACTTTTATTCCTTTTTGCCAATATAATCCTGAATTAAGTGCTACGGGTTGGAGTTTTCTTTTAGCAGTATTATATATGCCTACAAAACCAGTTTTATAATCAGTTTTTTCTCTAGGTTTTTTTCGTGTGCCTTCAGGAAATATTATAATTGTAGAGCCATCATCTAATTTTCTTTTTACAGCAGCAATCATTTTACGCATTGTTGTTGCATGACCCGCTCTATCTATTGATACCATATTACTTTTCATTAAATATTGACCAAAAATAGGAATTAAAAAAAGTTGTTTCTTATGAATAAAAAAACTATTTTTTAAATAATAATATAATGCAAATGTTTCAAAAGCAGATTGATGCTTGGAAACAATTATCAGTGGCTCATCTGATAAATTATCAATTCCTTTAATTTCATAGGTAATTCCACATATGTATCTTAAAAAAATAAATATACCTTTTATCCAAATTTTTGCTGGGAAACGGATATATTTGCTAGGCAAAAATATGAACGGAAGGCTTAATATTCCCATTAAGATCGTCCATAATGCTAAAGCACAATAAAAAAGAATAGTAAGTGATAACATATAATAAATTTTGTTTTATATACTAACCTGTCTACTCTATATATACATTATGTTCATTCAATGTTCAGATTGTGATTATAAATACCTTGTAAATTCAGCAGATTTAAAACCTGATGGAAGAATGGTTGAGTGTGCAAACTGTAATCACCGTTGGTTTCAAGAACCTATTAAAGGTGAGGATATATTGTATTCTTCAGTTCCTAAAACTGATAAATCAAATTCAAAAAAAAATTTAGACAGCCAAAATATTAATGAGGATGATTCGTCATCTAATCAAATTAAAAATCTACCTAGTACTATTGTTAAAGAAAAAAAAGTTAGCATAGTAAATACTTTTCTAGTTGTGTTTTTATTGGTTTTTTTATTTTTTTTATTTTGGACTTTGAGATCTTATGGAACTAATATTTTTGTATTATTTAATTTTTACATTAATGAATTTATTTTTAATTTAAAGTTGATCATTGATGATTTAACAAAAATTATTTATCAAATTTTAAATTAATCAAGCCAGTCAGGGACCATATCTTGGTTAATTAATTCTTTTGTACTTAAGGGCTTATATATTACAAAAAAATTATCTTCTTTAACTAAAATTTCAATTGGAGTTCCTCTTGAATTATAATTTGAAGACATAACTTTTCCATATGCGCCTGTATCTTTAATAACAATTAAATTATTAACTTTTTGTTTTGGCATACTTATATTTTTTCGAAAAATATCACTACTCTCACATATAGGGCCTGCTATGGTATAGTTAGTTAATTGGTTATTACTAATTTCAACTGCTTCTATTTCATGTTGTGCGTTATAAAGAGCTGGTCTTATAAAAGAATGCATACCTGCGTCTGTTATAAGAAAATTTATACCACCATTGTTTTTAATCGTTATTACTGATGTTACTAATATTCCTGCATTTGCTACAAGATATCTTCCTGGCTCAAATGATAAATTGTAAGCAGTATCATTAAAACATTTATCCATTTCTTTTTTTATAAATTCTAAATTTAATTTTTTTTCATCAGTTTTATAATTCACTCCAAGACCACCACCTAAATCAACGTGTTTAATATTGTATCCTTTATCAATAAATATTTGAGCATTACTTTTCATTTTTTGAAAAATGTCAGAAAAAACATCTATATTAAATATTTGACTACCAATATGACAACTAAGTCCTATTAAGTTAACTTTTTTTGAAACTTCTAAAACTTCAAAGATATTATCTAACTTATTAGTATCAATACCAAACTTATCTGTTTTTTTCCCTGTAGATATTTTATCAAGAGTTTGTGCATCTATGTTAGGGTTTAATCTTATACCAATATTAACATTTTCATTTTTTTGTAAAGCAATTTCATTAATTCTTTGAAGCTCATCTACTGACTCAATATTAATAAGGCGTATTTTTTGATTTATAGCATATTCAATATCTTTTTTTGTCTTACCAACACCTTCAAAAATTATTTTTTCAGGGTTTACCCCAGCTAGTATAGCTCTTTCTAGTTCCCCAATTGACACTACATCTGCGCCAGCACCTAATTTAGCCATTAATTTTATTATTGCTTGATTAGAATTAGCCTTAACAGCAAATAAAATTTCAGAATTCAATGTTTTTTTTAGCTCATTATATGTATTTGATATCTTAGATTGTGAGTATACATAAAAAGGAGTGGGTTGAGTTTTAGCAATATCCTGTATAGCTACACTCTCAACGAAGAGTCTATTATTTTTATAATTAATCATATTAATCTGATTGAATAGTAACTGATTGTTGTCTTTGTTTTTCAGCTTCAAATTTTTCCATACAAGCCTCATCACAAGGATAACTAATTATAGACTTATCTAACTTATCCTCTGGTAGACTTAATGGCCCAACTTTTCCACAACTTAAAAGAAAAAATGCAACTAGCGTAATATATAAATAATTTTTCATTAGAGATACTTTTTTATAGCATATTTAATTGATTGTTTAACACTTTGTGGTGACGTTCCACCAAAACTTTTTTTGTTTTTTAAGCTTTCATCAACAAAAAAAGTTTTTTTTGCATTTAAGTTAATATTTTTATTAAACTTTTTTAATTCTTGTATTGTAAGTTGGTTAAGTTTTTTATTATTTTTATCTGCATATGCAACTATTTTCCCAGTTAACTGATAAGCTTCTCGAAATGAGAATTTTAAATTTTGCACTAACCAATTTGCAAAATCTGTGGCTGTTGCATTAGAATCACTTACAGCTTCAGCCATTACTTTAGTATTAAAAGTAATTTTTGTCCACATTTCCGTCATTACTTCTAAGGCCAAACTCACATCATCAAATGTAGAAAAAACTATTTTTTTATCATCTTGCAAATCCTTGCTGTAGGCAAGTGGGAGTCCTTTAAGAATTATTAATAGAGCATTAAGATTGCTAATGACACTACTAGTTTTGCCTCTCACTAGTTCAGCGCCATCAGGATTTTTTTTCTGAGGCATTATTGAACTACCAGTTGCTAATTCCTCTGGCAAATTTATAAAATCAAATTGTTGATTTGACCAAAGAATAATTTCTTCTGCCATTCTTGATAAATGTATACAAATCAATGAAAGGACAAATAAAAATTCTACAGCAAAATCTCTATCAGATACACTATCAAGAGCATTTACTGTTGGTTTAGAGAATTTCAATAATTTAGAGGTAAAGCTTCTATCAATTGGGAAAGATGTTCCAGCTAATGCAGCGGAGCCTAGAGGACATTCATTTAATCTTTTAATACAATTAGCGAGTCTTGATCTATCTCTACCAGCCATTTCAACGTAGGCCATGCATTGGTGTGCTAAAGATATAGGTTGGGCAACCTGAAGATGTGTATAACCTGGCATTACCGCAGCAGTATTTTTTTTAGCAACTGTGATAAGAGTTTTTTGTAAATTTTTAAGCAACTTATCTAGATTAACACTGTTGTTTCTTATCCAAAGTTTAAAGTCAGTAACAACCTGGTCGTTTCTTGAACGTGCCGTATGTAATTTTCCAGCAGTTTTACCTATTTGTTTAAAAAGCATTGATTCTATATTCATATGAATATCTTCTAATTCTTTTTTAAAACTGACTTTACCAGTATTAATTTTATGTAAAATTAATTTAAGACCATTAACAATTTGTATTTCTTCACTTTTTTTAATAATTTTTTGTTTAGCTAACATTTTTGCATGAGCAATTGAGGCTTCAATGTCTTCATTGTACATTCTATGATCTACTTCAATTGAGTTGTTGATAGTCTCAAGCAACTTTGAAGGATCTTTTTTTAAATAAGTATTTCTGGACGGATTTTTTTTCATCGCGTGCGCCTATAAAGATATTTACAATATTTTCCACCCAAATACGTCATTTATTTGCATTTCTTTTAGTGAGATTTGCTAAATTATCTATATAAACTCTGGAAAAATGAATATTTCAAGAGTTGTCGTAATTGGATCGGGTACCATGGGAAGCGGTATTGCAGCACAAGTTGCAAACTCTGGCCTACATGTTGATTTACTTGATATCACGAAGGATATTTCAACTAAAGCGTGTGAAAGAATTAAAAATTCTAGACCTCCATTATTAATGCAAGAAAATAATCTTAACAAGATTGTTCCTGGAAGCATTGAAGATGATATGGAAAAATTAAAAGATGCAGACTGGGTTGTTGAAGCAGTTGTTGAAAGAATAGATATTAAAAAAACAATTTATTCGAAAATCGATTCTCTTCGTAAGCCAGGAGCATTAGTGTCATCAAATACATCTTCTATTCCTCTTAAAATACTTACAGAAGATATGTCAGATGAAATGAAAAAAGTTTTTTGTATTACCCATTTTTTTAATCCAGTTCGTTATATGCGATTACTTGAGTTAGTTATAGGTCCACAAAATGATAAAGAAAAGATTAAAGAGCTTGTTAATTTTGGAGATAAAATATTAGGTAAGACAGTTGTAGTATGTAAAGACTCACCAGGTTTTTTAGGTAATCGTGTTGGAGTTTATGCAATGCAAGTTGCTATGACAGAAGCTTTTAATCTAGGGCTTAGTGTTGAAGAAGCCGATGCAGTATTTGGAAGACCTCTTGGCATTCCTAAAACAGGAGTATTCGGTTTATATGATTTAATAGGTATTGACTTGATGGCTGATGTCTTAAAAAGTTTTATAAAAGAATTACCATCAAGTGATCCGTTTCATGAAGTAGGTAGAGAATTACCAATTATTAAAAAACTTATTCAGGATGGTTTTATAGGAAGAAAAGGAAAAGGTGGTTTTTTTAGGATTAATAAATCATCTGGAAAAAAGATATTAGAGTCCTTGAATTATAAAGATTATACATACAAAGAGTCAAAGAAAATTGTTCTTGCACTTCCAGACTTAATGGATGTAAAAAAAGTTTTGGAAAGAAATGATGTTTATTCACAATACGCTTGGTCTATAATTAAAAAAACGATTTTATATGCATCAAATTTGGTTCCTGATGTTACTGATAATTTTAATGATATTGATGATGCTATGAAGTGTGGCTTCAATTGGTCTAAAGGACCTTTTGAAATATTAAATGAAATTGGAATTGAAACATTCATATCTAAACTTAATAAAGATGATAAAATACCTTCTTTTATAAAACAAATAATTAAGCAAAAAAAATCACTATTCAAAGCTAATCAAGGTTCGTTACAATATTTTCATCCAAAAGATTTATATGTTTCGATGCAAAGATCTAGAGGGGTGATATCGTTATCAGATATTAAAAAAACAACCTTACCATTATATACTAATGAATCAGCTTCAATTTGGGAAATACAAGCTAAATCGAGGTTTATTTGCGTTGAGTTTCATACAAAAGCTAATGCTCTTGATGGTCTAACAAATGATTGTTTATTGAAAGCATACGATTTATGTAATGATAAATATGATGGCATTGTTATTGCTAATGAAGGAATGCAGTTCTCTGCAGGTGTAAACTTAAATTATTTTTATGAAAAGGCAGTTAATAAAAAATTTAATGATATAGATATTTTTCTAAATAATTTTCAACAATCATTATACCAATTACAGCATGCAAAATTTCCTGTTGTCTCTTGTCCTTCTGGATTAGCAATTGGAGGGGGTTATGAAGTTGTTTCACAGACTAGTTTTGTTGCCGCTCACTCCAACTCTGTCTTAGGTCTTGTAGAATCTCTTGTTGGGTTAATTCCTGCTGGCGGAGGTTGTAAAGAAATGCTTAGACGTTGGTCAGGACACCCTGAATTAAAAAATGATCCAGAATTATTATCATTAAAAGTTTTTAATTTAATTGGGTATGCCACTACTTCTGACTCACCAATAAAAGCACAGTCTCAAAAATTTTTAGGCAGTAAAGATATAATGGTAATGAGCAGAGATCGTTTAATAGAAGAAGCAGATAATATTATTTTTACAAATAAAGAAAATTATAATCAATTAAAAAGTGCTTCATTTTCATTACCTGGGCCGACTGTTATGACAGCTATGCTAGATATATTAAATGAGTTAAAAGAAAAAAAAGTTATAGGAGAGCATGGTATTGAGGTTGGCAAGAAACTTGGTTATATGTTAAGTGGAGGAGAAACCAACTCATCAACAATATTAACAGAGAAAAACTTATATGATCTTGAAAGGGAAATTTTTATTGATTTAATTAAGCAAAAACCTACTCAAGAACGCATTCGATATACTCTTGATACTGGAAAACCTCTATTTAATTAATTAAAGTTCTTCAGTAAGGATTTTATTTATTTTTTTTAATGTTATAAACACTGCGATGAATCACTTTACAACGGATCTTGATAAAAATAAGGCGAATTATGTACCATTATCTCCATTAAGTTTTATTACTAGAGTTAAAGATATTTATCCAAATTATGATTCTGTAGTTTATGGTAATAGAAGCTATACATGGCTTCAAACATATAATCGTTGTACTAAATTTGCTAGCGCCCTATCGAAGCAAGGCATTGGATTAGGAAGCACAGTATCAATTATAGCGGCCAATACGCCTGAATTATTAGAAGCACATTACTCAATTCCAATGACAGGAGGTGTAATTAATACAATTAATACGAGACTAGATGCAGAAACTATTGCGTATATTTTAGAACATAGTGATGCTAAACTATTAATTACCGATACTCAATTTTCTCCTAATATAAAAAAAGCGCTAAGTCTTTTTGGAAAAAAGATACCTATAATTGATATTCATGATGAACAAGCAATTTTTAAAGAAGGTGAAGGTGAAAAAATAGGAGATTGGACTTATGAAGAGTTTTTGGAAAAAGGAGAGGATAATTTTCAATGGTCTCTTCCTGAAGATGAGTGGCAAGCAATCTCATTAAGTTATACGTCTGGCACTACTGGAAAACCAAAAGGTGTTGTTTATCATCATAGAGGCTCTTATTTAATGTCAACTGGGAGTGTGACAGCATGGAATATGCCTAACAAACTTACTTTTCTTTATACAGTTCCAATGTTTCATTGTAATGGATGGGGATACCCATGGACTGCA
Source organism: uncultured Alphaproteobacteria bacterium (assembly GCA_902603095.1). Taxonomy (GTDB): domain Bacteria; phylum Pseudomonadota; class Alphaproteobacteria; order HIMB59; genus CACPNW01. The sequence goes on along the minus strand of CACKTS010000015.1, from coordinate 8,948 downwards.
GCATTAATTCATGCCAAAGTTATTTGTTGTCGTTATATTGTTGCCAAAGATATTTATAATCTTATTGATAAGCACAAAGTTACTCATTTTGGAGGAGCTCCAATAGTTTTAAGTTTAATAGCTAATGCTGATGAAAATGATAAAAAAAATATTAACCAGAAAGTATATGTTTTAACTGCAGGTGCACCTCCAACTAGTGCCATACTTGAAAAAATGGACAATCTTGGTTTTGAAGTAATGCATGTTTATGGATTAACCGAAACATATGGACATATTCTTCAATGCGCATGGAATGATTCATGGAATAATCTACAAAATGCTGAAAAAGCAGACATAAAATCTAGACAAGGAGTTAGATATCCAAATACAGAAGAAGTAATTGTTGCTGATCCTGAAACATATGCTCCTGTTCCTATGGATGGAGAAACGATGGGTGAAATACTAATACGAGGTAATGTTGTAATGAAAGGTTACTATAAAAATAAAGAGGCAACAAAATCGTCAATGAAAAATGGGTGGTTCCATTCTGGAGATTTAGCTGTTGTATACCCTGACGGGTATATTCAAATTAAAGATCGTTCAAAAGACATCATAATATCTGGTGGAGAAAATATCTCATCAGTGGAAGTAGAAAATGTAGTTGCAAAACATCCAGCTGTTTCTTTAGTAGCTGTTGTTGCAAAACCTGATGAAAAGTGGGGTGAAACACCATGTGCTTTTGTGGAATTAGCACCAGGTAAAGAAGCTACGGCAGATGAAATAATTTTGTTTTGTAAAGAAAATATGGCTGGATTTAAGAGGCCAAAATATGTTATCTTTGGAGATCTTCCAAAAACTTCAACTGGAAAAATACAAAAATTTGAACTAAGGAAAAAAGCAAAGGAGATTTAATATGGATCCAAAAACTTACAAATTTGATACTATAAGTTTGCATGGTGGTTATATGCCAAGCAAGAATGCAGGTTCAAGACAAGTACCTATTTATCAAACCACTTCTTATTTATTTGATGATGTTGATCATGCTGCAGCTTTATTTAATTTAGAGCAAGGGGGACATATATATAGTAGAATTTCAAATCCTACTGTTCAAGTATTAGAAGAACGTGTTGCAGCATTAGAAGGTGGTACTGCAGCATTAGCAACTGCATCAGGTATGAGTGCAATATTCTTAGCTATCATGACTTTGTGTAATACTGGAGATCATGTTGTGGTGTCATCCCAATTGTATGGTGGTACGGTAAATCTTTTTCGTCTAACTCTTCCAAAGTTTGGAATAAAAGCTACTTTTGTTAAACCTAGAGATACAGAGGGATTTAAAAAAGCTATTCAAGAAAACACTAAATGTATTTTTGGAGAATTAGTTGGTAATCCAGGAAATGAATTAATGAATATGCCTGAAATTGTAAAGATAGCTCATAACGCAGGTATACCTGTAATTATTGATAGCACTTATCAAACTCCATATTTATTTAAACCACTGGAACATGGAGCAGATATTGTAGTGCATTCTTTAACTAAGTGGATGGCTGGGCATGGATCATCCATGGCAGGAATTTTAGTAGAGGGAGGAAAATTTGACTGGTTAAAAACTGATAAATTTCCAACGATGACTGAGCCTTATGAAGGTTATCATGGTTTATCTTTTGCAGAAGAGTTTGGTCCTGTAGCTTTTACTATGAAAGCTAGAGCTGAAGGAATGAGAGATATGGGCCCATGCTTAAGTCCACAAAATGCATGGAATGTTTTACAAGGTATTGAAACTTTATCAGTTAGGATGGAAAAACATTGTTCAAATGCATTAAAAATGGTTGAATATTTAAGTAATCATGAGAGCGTTGCTTGGGTTTCTCATGCAAGCTTAAAAGATAATCCTGATTATGAATTAGCAAAAACACTTCTTCCTAAAGGTACTGGTTCAATGATTGCTTTTGGTATTGAAGGAGGTAAAGAAGCTGGAGCTGCATTTATTGATAATGTTAAACTAGCTTCACATTTAGCAAATGTTGGTGACACAAGAACACTTGTAATTCATCCTGCTTCAGCAACACATTCTCAAATGGATGAAGCAACATTAAAATTAGCAAATATGTCTCATGATATGATTAGGCTGTCAGTTGGCATTGAAGATATTGATGACATTATAAATGATTTTGAAGACGGCTTTAGAGCAGCTAAAAAACCTAGATTAATAGCTAACAAATGAAATTTAAAGTAAATAGTAAAGAGGTTTTCGCATCAACTGGTGGCAGACCATTTGATAAAAAAAAACCTCTTATTATTTTTATACATGGAAGTGGCCTAAGTCATATTACATGGGTTTTACAAACAAGATATTTTGCTTTTCATGGGTACAGTGTTTTGGCAATTGATCTTCCTGGTCATGGATATTCTGAAGGACCAGCATTAGAATCTATTGAAGAGCAAGGAAATTGGATATCAGACGTCATTGATTCTGTAGGTATGCAAGAAGCTTCACTAGTTGGACATTCTCAAGGATGCTTAGTTGTAATTGAATGTGCTTCCCAATTTCCAGATAAAATAAAATCTATTGGTTTGATGGGTGGAGCAGGAGCCATTCCTATGAATCCAGAACTTTTAGACTTGGCAGAAAAAGGAGACCCTAAAGCTGTGGATCTTATGATGGATTGGGCCCACGGACCCTCAGGACATTTTGGTGGTCATCCTGTCCCAGGACTTCACCATATGAATTTAGGTGGATCAATAGTAGTCAATGGTTCAGTTAAAAATGCTCTCGGTGTAGATTTCAGAGCATGCGATAATTACAAAAATGGATTTGAAGCTGCAAAAAAAATTAAGTGCCCTACTTTAAATATCCTTGGAGATCGAGATAGAATGTGTCCTGTTAAAGAAGGAAAAAAATTAGCAGATAATATTGAGGGTTCACAAGTAGAAATAATTGAAAACTGTGGCCATATGATATTACTTGAAGAGGCAGGTAAATCTTTGGAAATATTAAAAAAGTTTATAAGAAAAAATCATCCCACAGAATAGTTTAGAAAAGAAAATTTATTCAACTGTAGATTTATCAGGTCTAGTAAGCTCTTCTAATTTACGCATTTCTTCTTCTTGCTTAAGTCGTTCTTGTTCTTCTCGTTTTTTCTTTCTCTCTTCTGCTTTCATTTTAAGCTTTAGCTCTTTTTGCATTTTGCGATCACCAGCTTTTGATTTATGATTAAAATGAATGCCCATAACAACCCCTGATTGCCTTATACTAAAAAAATAAATTTATTTCTAGTGGGTAATTTGTCTTAATTCCAGAAATTCATATAAAATTAGCAAAAACTAAAATTGCCGTTGCTTTGAAAGAGCCTAAGAAGGTTTTGAGTTTATTATTTGTTTTTTTACTAAGTCTTCGATTAATTCTATTAATATAATTTGTAAAATATCCATATAGTGCATATAGTAAGTAATGTCTGAAATTTTAAATGGACCTTCAATTTCTAAGCATAATAATCCTAAAAAATTGATTTTTATGCTACATGGATATGGAGATAATGCTGCTAATTTTATGCATCTTGCTAATCCAATTGATCAGGAAGAATGGCAAGCACAATATGTTGCTCTTAATGCACCCAAATTTATTGAAGGGAATTTTATGGGTTATCAATGGTTTGATTTATATCCAAATGGCATCTACATTGCTGAAGCTGGTCCAAAAGAGTTTAAACAAATTAAAAAAGAAACAGACGAGGCTGTGATTAAAATTGTTAATACAATACAATATTATTGTGATGAACTTAAGTTAACATTTGAAGATTGTATTTTAATGGGCTTTTCTCAGGGCGGAATGATGACATTTGAAGTCGGTAATTTTCTTAAAAAAAAACTTGCTGGATTATTAATTATTTCTGGTCGTATTATGAATGATCAAACAATTACAAATTCTATAATTAAAAAAACTCCAATTTTTATATCACATGGCGAAATGGATAATGTTATCCCTATAAGTGCTTTTTATAAATCTCAAGAATATTTAAAAAAAAATAATTGTAATTTTGAAGCACATATTTTAAATCAAGATGGGCACAATATTTCTCCAGATACAATAACTTTATTGCAAAAATTTATAAAAAAAATTCTATGATGTAATGGCATTATCATATTATAATGTTATTATAATTATATGACTTGGGTAAGCAGATAGATATGAGTGTAGTAGGAAATCCAGCGCTTGTGCTTAATGCAGATTTTCGGCCTCTTTCATATTATCCTCTTTCTTTATGTTCATGGCAGGATTCTATAAAATCAGTTTTTTTAAATCGTGTTTCAGTAATTGAAAGATATGATCAATCAGTAAATTCACCAACAATCAGTTTTAAATTGCCTAGTGTAATAGCATTAAAAGATTATGTAGTGCCACTTCGCAAGCCAGCCTTCACAAGATTTAATGTTTTTCTTCGAGATAATTTTACTTGTCAATACTGTGCAAAAAAGTTTGCTGCAAATGATCTGACTTTTGATCATTTAGTTCCAAGATGTCTTTATGGTAAAACGACGTGGCAAAATGTTGTGTCTGCATGCACGAATTGTAATTTAAAAAAAGGTCGTAAATTATTACAAAATACAGATATGAAATTATTAAAAAAGCCTATTAGGCCTAATTCTATTCATTTACAAAATAATGGCCGTAATTTTCCACCTAATTATTTACATGATAGTTGGAGGGATTATTTATATTGGGATACTGAATTAGAAAATTAGATTTTTTTTGAAATTGCTATTGCAGTTTTACAGCCAATTTCAATAACTTTAGTCATTGCTTTATAACCAATAGCATTTTCTGCATCATGTTCTAAACCTATATCATGATGTTCGAGCTCATCTTTTTCAAATTTAGCAATTGTTTTTTTTAATTCTTTCTCATCATCTTCCAAAAGAAGTTGTTGTTCTCTATAGTGTTCTCCAATTACTTTTTCTACGGCAACAGTGCATGCCATAGCGGCTTTTTCTCCCATTAAAGCTGTCCCTGCACCTAAGGCAAATCCAGCAACACTCCATAAAGGTAAAAAGGCAGTAGGGCGAACATTTTTCTCTATAATAAGTTCGTTGAATTTCTCAATATGTTCCTGCTCTTGATCTGCCATATGTTGAATTGTTTTACCTATTTTAGAATCCTTACCGAAAATTGCTATTTGACCATCATAAATTCTTGTAGCACCATATTCCCCAGCATGATCAACTCTAATTATTTCATCTAAAATGTTTTTATCAGTCTTAGCTTTATTTTTTCTTACAGATTTCTTTTTTTTAAAAGATTTTTTTTTAATCATTTTTTTTCTTTTTTGAGGCATAGTTATTAAATAGATATATTGCATTTATTAAAAAAATCAAAAAAAATAATAAACTATTAATTGTCGCAGCAGAAATTCCAAAAATAGTCCAGGTAACGTCTTCACAATTTGTAACAGCTTTAGATAAGATTTGTTCTTTAAGATTAGAAATATCAGTTGTAATATTTAATTCTTGAGAGCATCCAGATGGCCCTGAAATCATTTTATTTTCAATGCCAACATGCCAAACAGAATAGAATATCCCATAAGCACTAATAATTTGTAAACCTAAAAAAAACCAAATTTTTTTTTGCAAGCGTAGAAATGCAAAAACAATAAAAGTTGCAATGATAGCATAATAAGGCTCTCTTTGCTTTAAACACATTTTGCATGGTTCCAAATTAAAATAATATTCAGCAATTAAAGCAGAAGTAATAGCTATTAAGCTTAAAATGCCAATTACATAAAACCAATATTTTCTTAACATCAAAATAAATTAATTAATAACACACTTCCTATTAGAATAATAAAAAATAAAATTGTTAATATATTAAAGTACTTATCTATTAGTATCTTAATTTTTTCACCAAAAATAAATAGTATACCTGCTAGCAAATAAAATCTAAGTCCTCTTGCTATAAATGCAGTTAAAATAAATAATAAAATATTTAGATTAAAAACACCACTTGCTATTGTTATGAATTTAAAAGGAAAAGGCGTGAAGCCTGCACCTAAAACAATCAAAATTCCATACTGATTATAATAATTCTCAAAGGACTTAAAAGAATTCATCAAACCATATGCATCAATAATTAATATTCCAATACTATTATAAAAAAAATACCCAATAGCATATCCTGCAATACCACCTATTACTGATGATAAAGTACAAACGAATGCATAAGCCCAAGTCTTAGCTCTGTTAGCAATTATCATTGGTATAAGAAGAACATCAGGAGGGATTGGAAAAAAAGAACTTTCAGTAAAAGAAACAATACTTAAAATCCATACAGAATATTTGTGCTTAGCTTTAAGAAGTGTCCAGTTATAAAGAGATCGTATAAATTTCATTTATTTGGTAGGAGTAGAGGGAATCGAACCCACACCACCGAAGTGACCGGATTTTGAATCCGGCGCGTCTACCAGTTCCGCCATACTCCCTTTGATCATGCTTCCTAATATATCCTTATCTTTCTAAGTAAATAGTAACATGAAATTACATTGGATAATACTAAAGTTTGTCGTTGAGGAATAAAAAAAGAATCCAATGATTCAAAATAGATTCATATTGATTCATATTTGATTAAGTAGTATTTTTTAGGAAAGTAAAATATAATGTTAATTAGATTTTGTATAATATTTATAGGTTTTTTATTAACTATAAAATTTGCATTTGCAGATATTGTTGATGTAAATAATGAGCAAATTAAAGAATTATCAAAAAACAATATTCCAATTGTAGACATAAGAAGAAGTTCTGAATGGGACCAAACTGGAGTTGTTCCAGAAAGCATTCTGTTAACCTTTTTTGATGAAAAAGGGAATTATAATTATGATGAATGGTATGAAAAATTACGTTTAGAAATAGATGAGGGTCAACCAATAATCTTAATATGTAGGACTGGAAGAAGAACTAAGATAATTGCCAAAATGATGGAAATAAAAAAATTTGATAATGTTATTTATAACGCAAAAAATGGAATAACCTCGTGGATTGATGAAAAATTAGTAACTGTTAAACCGCGGTATTAATTTATTCTATTTATTGAAATAAATTGAAAATATATAATTAATATTTATTCCAACTTTTTTAATTTTTCCCTTTTTTACTTGGTTTTTAAACTAAAATGTATGATTTAATTGTTGATAATTTACCTTATTTCTAAAAGTAAGATTTACTAAATTTATTTTTTTTTAAAGCATAATATGTTATTCTCAAAACAAGGTAGTAAAAATAATTATTATTTATACTACATAAATTTTTAAGCAGTTGCAGTAACCTGCTAGAACAAAACTTTTGTAGTCTACGAACTGCATGACTAAAACATTAGTGGGAGGACAAATGTTTGATAAGAAAAAAGATAATTCTGTAAGTGGTGGAACTAATTCATCTGATGTTTTCAGACCAGCTAAAGGAACAGCAAAAGTTGTAATCGGCAATGGCGTTTCGATGACTGGTGAAATTAAAAAAGCAGATGAAGTTCAAATTGATGGTGAAGCAGATGTTACTATGAAAACTGATAATCTAGTAATCGGTGCAACAGGTGAATGTAAAGGTACAATTGAAACACACAATGCTGATATTTGGGGGCTATTTGATGGTGATATTAAAGCTTCTGGAACTTTAACAATTCAGGAGCAAGGTAAAGCTACAGGATCAATTGAATATCAAAATATGCAAATTAAACTTGGAGGCCAACTGAGCGGAGAAATAAAAAAATCTGATAAAATTCAACCTATTAAAAAGGAAACTAAACAGGAAGAAGATAAAACAGGTATTTCAATGCAAGAAGCTATTAAAAAGGGAGAATAAAATAATTTTAAATCCAAATTAATACTTTTTAAATTATAAAATAAAATTAAATAATACTTAATTTTTTAAGATAATTTTTGAAGTTTAAAATTTTTTATTCTTTAAATATTTTTAAGAATTCTGGATTAAATATAAGTTTGTTTTTATAAATTAACCTCTCTTTAGTAAAAAAGAGAGGTTAGATATCATTAAAATTATTTAAGAAAATACAAAATAAATTATTACTATTACGACAACAGCCGCTATTATCCACGTCCATTTATTATTCATAATAACCCCCTTTTAATTTTCTACTATGATAATCAATTTTCAATAAAAAGTTACTAATTCTTATTCTTTGCCTGAAATCTAAGCTATTTTGTGTCTTTTATATATAAATTTTATCTACTTATTACTTAGCAAAACTTATTCTCTTCTGTCATTTAATATAGTTATACGATGCATTTTACGACGATGAGGTAGATAATCTCCTATTGCATAGTGCATAGTGCACCTATTATCCCAAATTGCTATTGTATTTTCTGACCATTTAAAACGAACTTGAAACTCTGGTTTATTCATAAAAGTAAAAAGATAGTTTAATAAGTTATTTGAGTCTGTTGAATTTAATCCAACAATATGATTTGTAAAACCAGGATTAATATAAATAAATTTTTTTTTGGTAATAGGATGTGATTTCACTATTGGCTGAATAGAACTACCAAATTTGTTAAAACCTTTATTTAGTTTTTCTGCAAATCCTAAAGGTTCATTATTTGTAAAAGTATTTCTAAAATCTCCCATGTCATGAACTGCTTTAAGGTTTTCTAAATAATTTTTTATATTTTTTGGTAAAGCATCATATATTGATGATAAACATGACCAAAGCGTATCGCCTCCGCTGGAAGGTATTTCTTTACTATATAAAATGGATGCAAAAGGAGGGTTTGGTTTAAAGCTTAAATCTGTGTGCCAAACATCTGTATCAGGAGGATTATTTTTATCATTTTCTAATAATACTATTTCAGGATATTGATCTACATGAGGATATACAGGGTGAGGCGGCTCAATATCACCAAAACTTTTTGCTAAACTTATATGCTTTTCACTTGTAATTAGTTGGTTGCGAAAAAAAATAACTTTAT
>CACKTS010000014.1 GCA_902603095.1 uncultured Alphaproteobacteria bacterium | reverse complement strand
CAAGAAGCTTTTAATAAATTATTAAATTTTATTAAATTAGATGAAATTAAATATGTAGCAAGTTTTGTTTCCATACGTTCAGAAATATCAACAAATGAATTAAATGAACATATAATTAAATTAAATAAAATTTTATCCTTTCCTATAACAAAAAAAAATTCAAAAGAATTATTTTTTAAAAAATTTAAAATTAATCAAAATTTAAAAATTGGAATGTTTAATATTCCTGAACCACCAAAAGAGAATAAAGAAATACTCCCACAATTATTTTTTGTGCCTTGTTTAGGATTCGATTTAAATGGATATAGATTAGGATATGGAGGGGGTTTTTATGATAAAACATTTAAAAAATTAAATAAGTTAAATCACAAATTTTATACAGTAGGTTTTGCTTTTGATGAACAAATGCAAAATAAAATTCCAAGAGAAAGTTTTGATTATAAATTAGATTTCGTTTTAACTGAAAAAGAACTATATAGAATTTTATGAAAATTATTTTTATAGGAGATATTGTTGGGAAAGAAGCTAAACAAACTGTTTTAAAAACAATACCAGATATAAGAAGTAAATATTTACCTGATGCAATTATAGTAAATGCAGAAAATGCAGCAGCCGGTTACGGTTTGAGTAAAAAAATTGCAATGCAACTTATAGAAGCTGGAGTTGATGCAATAACCTTGGGCAATCATGCTTGGGATCAAAAAGAAATGCTATCATTTATTGAAGAATGTCCAAAAATTGTAAGAGCTTTAAATTATCCAAGTGGAGTACCTGGTAGAGGATTTTATGAATTACAACTTGATGATGGTAGAAAAATAATAATAATGCAAATTATGTTAAGGCTATTTATGGGACTTTCTTTAGATGACCCTTTTAGTATAACAAAAAATTTTTTGCAAAAAATAAAACTAGGTTCAACTTGTAATGCTATTATTGTTGATATGCATGGTGAAACAACATCAGAAAAAAATGCTTACGGCCATTATTTTGATGGGAAAGTTTCTGCTATCCTTGGAACACACACACATATTCCTACTGCAGATGCTAAGATACTAGAATTAGGAACAGCCTATCAAACTGATGTAGGGATGACAGGTGTTTATAATTCAGTTATAGGAATGGACAAAGCAAACCCAATCCATGGTTTCACAAAGGGTTATAGGTCTGAAGGAAGGTTTTTTCCTGCTGAAGGAGACGTTACTGTTTGTGGTGCATACATTGAAACTGATGATAAGACTGGATTATCGTTGAAAATCGAACCTTTTCAAATTTAAAAATTTACATATATTAGCCACAATATTCTTTTATTTAAATTACTTTACTGACTACGACCAAAATATTTATAGAGAACTATGGCTGGCCATTCCAAATTTAAAAATATTATGCATCGTAAAGGTGCTCAAGACAAGAAACGTGCTAAAATTTTTTCAAGATTAGGTAAAGAAATATCTGTTGCAGTAAAAGAAGGGGGTCCAGATCCTGATAAAAATATAAGACTAAGATCAGCTGTAGGTTCTGCAAAGTCTTTGAATATGCCTAAAGATAATATAGAAAGAGCAATTAAAAAAGGTGAAGGGAACGACCCAGATAGTAATTTTGAAGAAGTTAGGTATGAAGGGTATGGACCAGATGGTATTGCAATTATCGTAGAAGCACTGACAAATAATAAAAATAGAACAGCTGCAGAGATAAGGTCAACATTTAACAAATATGGTGGAAACTTAGGTGAATCAGGTAGTGTTAGTTTTAGTTTTAAGAGATTAGGCAGCATAACACTTAATAAGAATAATATTAATGAGGAAGAGCTTTTTGATTTTATTGTTGAAAATGGATCAGAGGATTATGAACTAAATGAAAATGAATATAATATATTCTGTGATCAAAAAATTCTTCATGAACTAAATCAGAAAATTATAGAAAAATTTGGTCAAACTAATTTTACTGGATTAATTTGGAAAAGTTCAAATGAAATAACTGTGGGGAAGGATAATGCAGAAACATTATTTAAATTATTAAATATGTTAGAAGAGAACGAAGATGTACAAGCAGTTTCATCTAATTTTGATGTAAGTGACGATATATTAGCTTCTCTAACAGCCTAATGAAAGGATCAAAATATGCCAGATAAAGCTTGGAAAAAAAGAGAAAGAGATGTTGCTAACTATTTTAATGGAAAAAGAACGCCATTAAGTGGAGGTAATGGTAAGGTTACTCGTGCAGATGTTATTCATGATAATTTATTTATTGAATGCAAGTTAAGAGCAAAGCATACAGCAGTATCTCTTTGGGATGATACAGCAAAACTTGCGAAAGATGAGGGTAAAACACCTGTAATTGCATTATGCGAAAAAAATCGACCAGGATTTTGGATAATGGTTCACAGTGAAGATTTAAAAAAAATTGCGGAAAAATTAATAGATATTGGTTCAGTTCAATTCTCATTAAAGAAACATTTTATTTTAACTTCAGGACTTAAATCGCCAGTCTATGTTGATTGCAGAAAGATTATTTCTTTTATCAATGAAAGAGAATTTATAATGAATGAAGCTGTAAGATATTTTGAAAAAAATAATATAAAGTTCGATTTAATAGCTGGAGGAGAAACAGCTGGCATACCTTATGCTGCTTTTATTTCTGAAAAAATAAAAAAACCAATGATTTATGTAAGAAAAAAATCAAAAGGATTTGGAAAAAATCAACAAATTGAAGGTGCATTTAGAGAAAATCAAAAAGTAATTCTAGTTGAAGATTTAGCTACAGATGGAGGGAGCAAAGTAATATTTGTTGAGGCAATGAGAAAATCAGGTTTACTTGTAAAAGATATTTTTGTAATTTTTTACTATGATGTTTTTAATTTTAAAGAATCAAAATTATCCAAATTAAATGTAAAAATGCATTCTCTTTGTACATGGAAAGATATTATTACTGTTATGGAAAAAAGAAATTTATTTAATAATAATGATATTAATAATTTAAAAAATTTTTTATCTGATCCAGATGGATGGAGATCAAAAAATGGCTAATATTATTCTAGTTAGTGGTGGATTTGATCCAATTCATAGCGGCCATATAAAATTAATTAATGAAGCAAATAAATATGGTGATGTAGTAGTATTGCTAAACTCTGATGAGTGGCTTAAAAATAAAAAAGGTAAGGCTTTTCTTCCTATGAGTGAAAGAAAAATTATTATGCAAAATATAAAAGGTGTCATAGATGTTATTGAGTTTGATGATAGTGATCAAACTTGTATTGATGGGATAAAAATAGCAAAATCACGTTTCAAAAACAATTTAATAAAATTTGCTAATGGTGGTGATAGAAATAATGATACTACTCCCGAAAAAGAGTTTTGTGAAAATAATAATATTGAAACTTTGTTTGGGATAGGTGGAACTAATAAATCAAATTCAAGTTCATGGATTTTAAGTAAATGGGAAAAGTGAATTATTATGGATATAATTTTTTTATATGCCAAGTATCTTTTAAAAGATTATATTCAACACGATCATGCAACCTAAAAGACATCTCTTGCCAGAACTCAATTAGGTGAGGTTTTACTATATAACCATTCCAATGTTTTGGACGTGGTATTTGATTATCTTTAAATTTCTCTTCAAATTTTTTAATACTTTCAATTAGTTCACTTCTTGAATTTAATTCATGACTCTGATTTGAAGCCCATGCTCCAATCTGACTACCTTTTGGTCTTGTTTTAAAATATAAATCAGCGACTTTATTATCTAAAATACTTGTCTGACCTTCTATTCTGATTTGTCTATTTTGTGATTTCCAATGAAAATTAAGAGCAACATTTGGATTATCTTTAATTGATTTAGCTTTTTTGCTATTTGAGTTTGTATAAAAAACAAAGCCTTTTTCATCATATGATTTTAATAAAACAACCCTGGAAGATGGTTGATTATCTAAAATAGTAGATATTGTCATAGCATTAGGATCATTAATTTCAGTTTTACATGCTAATTCATACCAATTTTTAAATAAACTAAATGGCTCTACTGGGGCATCTATTAGATCTTTATTCTTTAACATTTTCGATATTTTAAGTAATAAGGTGTATATATAATCTTATAAAGCAGAAAAAATAGGAATTTAATGTTAATGCAAGGAAAAAAAGGACTTATCATGGGTGTTGCCAATGATAGATCAATTGCTTGGGGTATAGCTAAAATCTTAGCTGAAAATGGTGCATCAATAGCTTTGACCTATCAAGGGGAGGCCTTAAAAAAAAGAGTGGGACCATTAGCTGATAAAATAAATTCAGAAATTATATTACCTTGTGATGTATCGAAGTCTGAAAGTATGAAAAATGTTTTTGAAACTCTAAAAGAAAAATGGGGTAAAATAGATTTTTTAGTTCATGGAATTGGCTTTTCAGATAAAGATGAATTAAGAGGAAAATATTATAATACATCAGCAGAAAATTTTAATCAAACCATGCACATTTCATGTTATTCATTTACAGAAGCTTGTAGATTAGCCGAACCAATAATGAATGAAGGTGGTTCTATTTTAACTTTAACATATTATGGTGCAGAACAAGTTATGCCTCACTACAATGTTATGGGAGTTGCTAAAGCAGCTTTAGAAGCAAGTGTAAGATATTTAGCTGTCGATCTTGGTGAAAAAAAAGTTAGAGTTAATGCAATTAGTGCTGGTCCAATTAAAACTTTAGCAGCATCAGGAATTGGTGACTTTAGATTTATTTTAAAATGGAATGAACTAAATGCTCCTTTAAAAAGAAATGTCAATCAACAGGATGTTGGTAATTCTGCACTGTATTTATTAAGTAATATGGGTAGTGCTGTTACAGGAGAAATACAACATGTAGATTGTGGTTATCATACTGTAGGTATGGTAGCTGTTGATGAGGCCGAAAAGGTATCAGATCTTTTGGGAGAAATTAACAAAAATAAATAATGTCATCAAATTCAATCGGAAAATTATTTTCTTTTGCAACTTGGGGTGAAAGTCATGGCAAAGCTATAGGCTGTTTAATTGATGGAGTTCCATCTAATATTGAGCTTAATGAAAAAGATATACAACAATATCTTGATAAAAGAAAGCCAGGCCAATCAAAATATACCACTCAAAGAAAAGAAGAGGACAAAGTAGAAATTTTGTCTGGAGTTTTTGAAGGAATAACAACAGGACATCCAATCTCATTAATAATTCATAATACTGATCAAAGATCAAAAGATTATTCTGATATTAAAGATAAATTTCGCCCTGGTCATGCTGACTATACTTATTGGAAAAAATATGGAATACGCGATTATAGGGGTGGTGGAAGATCAAGTGCGAGAGAAACTGCAATGAGAGTAGCTGCAGGAGCTGTTGCAAGAAAAGTTATAAATAAAAAAATTGGAAATAAGCCGAAAATAATTGGCTCTTTGGTTCAGATTGGTAATTCTAAAATTGATTATAAGAATTGGGATGAAAAACTAATATCTCAAAATGAATTTTTTTCACCTGATGAAAAAATTATCCCAAAATGGAAAAGTCTTATTGATAAAGCTCGTAAAGATGGCTCTTCATTAGGTGCAATAATTGAAATAAGAGCATCAGGCATTCCTGCAGGTCTTGGAGAACCTATTTATGAGAAATTAGACTCTGATATTGCAAAGGCTTTAATGACTATAAATGCTGTAAAAGGCGTGGAAATAGGTAATGGTTTCAATAGTGTAAATGAAAATGGTAAAACCAATGTTGATGAAATGGTTATAAAAAATGGAGAACCATTATTTTTAAGTAACAATAATGGTGGTATTCTTGGAGGAATTAGTTCTGGTCAAGATATAATTTGCCGATTTGTAGTTAAGCCGACAAGCTCTATAATTTCTGAGAGAAGAACAATTGACATTAATTTTAAAGAAACAAAAATATCAACTAAAGGTCGTCATGATCCATGTGTTGGTATTAGAGCTGTTCCAGTTGGGGAAGCAATGTTAGCAACAACTATTGCTGATCATTGCTTACGTCATTTTTGACATTTAGCTCCAATTAAAAATTCAGCATTTCCTTTAGGACCTTTGATTGGACTCTTCACAATGCCCAAAATTTCACAATTACACTCTGTAACAAACCATTTTTTTATATCATCACAAATTCTTTTATGAATTTGATCATCTCTAATAACACCTTTCTTTAATTCATTTTTATTAGACTCAAATTGAGGTTTTATTAGAGCTATAATAATATTTTCACTACTCAATAATTTTAAGTTTGGTAAAATTACTTTTTTAAGACTTATAAAACTTACATCACAAACCATTATTTCAATTAATTCACTAAAGATTTCCTTTTTTAAATATCTTGCATTAGTTTTTTCTAGACTAACTACTTTACTATTATTTTTTAATCTCTCATGAAGTTGGTTTTTTCCTACATCTATTGCATAAATTTTTTTTGCACCTCTTTTTAATAAAACATCTGTAAACCCACCTGTAGAAGAACCTAAATCGATACAAGTTTTGTCTTTTATATCGATATTAAATTCATCAATTGCTTTAATTAATTTTAAAGCACCTCTTGATACCCATTCTGGTCCAAGACTTTTAATTTCAATTAAAGAATTGTCATTAAAATTTAAGCCACTTTTAATTATTTGTTTTCCTTCAACGTATACTTGGCCGGCCATTATAATCGCTTTTGCTTTTGTTTGTGAATCAACTAAATTTCTATCTACAAGTATTTTATCAAGTCGTTTTTTTTTATAAATCAATTTTTTTAGTATTATTAAAGGATTGAAAATCTATTACATTATCTGCAAAAAATTTAATTACTTTTTCAGCTATTGCATTAGCAGTCATTCCAACTTCACTATATTGCTCTTCAGGGGGTTGATGATCAACAAACCTATCAGGAAAAAACAAATTATTAATTTTAGTAGCTGTAGGTTTTATTCTTTCATTATTAATATAATTTAAAAGACTAGCCCCAAACCCACCACTTGAACCTTCTTCAATTGTTATTAAGTATTTATGATTATCTAATAATTTGTCTATTAAATCTTTATCTATAGGCTTAGCAAATCTAGCATCTGCTAATGTTGGAAATATATTGTGATTACTAAGTAATTTTATTGCTTCATTGCAGGACTGTATTCTAGTTCCAAGATTTAATATTGCAACATCGTTTCCTTCATTCAATATAATGCCTTTTCCTATTTCTATAGACTGATTAGTTAAATCATTTGTATCTAATATTCCAGTTCCTCTTGGGTATCTGAATGCTGAAGGTCTATCATCAATTAATAAAGAAGTTTTAATCATTCTAATTAATTCATTTTGCGAACTAGGAGCCATAATTATAAAATTGGGTAAAGTAGATAAATAAGTAATATCAAATGACCCAGCATGAGTTGGTCCATCTGCTCCAACTAATCCTGCACGATCAATTGCAAATCTTACAGGAAGTTTTTGTAATGCTACATCATGAACAATTTGATCATATGCACGTTGAAGAAAAGTAGAATATATTGCTACAAATGGTTTATATCCTTCTGTAGCTAAGCCCGCTGCCATTGTAACAGCATGTTGCTCAGCTATTCCAACATCAAATAGTCTAGATGGATGATTTAAATTAAAAATATCTAAACCTGTTCCACTCATCATTGCTGCGGTAATTGCAATAATTTTTTCATCATCGTCAGCAGCCTTTGATAAAGTTTCGCCGAAAACAGTAGAATATGTTTTTTTATTAGATAAGCTTAAAGATTGACCTGTTTTAACATCAAATTTATTTACACCATGAAACTTATCATTTGATTTTTCAGCGGGCTCGTAACCTCTGCCTTTTTTTGTAATACAATGAAGAAAAATTGGTTTACCGAAATTTGAATTTTTTATATTTTCTAATACTCGAACTAAAGTTTTTATATCATGGCCATCAATTGGGCCTAAATAATAAAAACCTAATTCTTCAAATAAAGTTCCTCCAGCCACTAAACCTTTAGAATACTCTTCTGCCTTATAAAGAGTTTTAGAAATTGATTTTGGTAATTTTTCAGATATTTTTTTTAATAAAGATCTAATACTTGTATATTGTTTTGAAGAAAGTAATTTTGTAAGATAATTACTCATTGCTCCAACAGGTCTATCAATTGACATTTCATTATCATTCAAAATCACTATCATTTGTTTATTTGTTGCTCCGACATTATTTAAAGCTTCATATGCCATACCAGCACTTAAAGCCCCATCACCTATGACAGATATAATATTTGCATCATCTTTATTTAAATCTTTAGCAATCTTCATTCCCATACCAGCTGAAATTGAAGTAGAACTATGAGCGGTTCCAAAAGGATCATATTCACTTTCACTTCTTTTTACAAACCCATACAATCCATCTTTTTGTCTTAAGGTATTAATTTTATTTTTTCTTCCTGTTAAAATTTTATGGGGATAAGCTTGATGCCCCACATCCCAGATAAGTCTATCTCTAGGTGTATTAAAAACATAATGTAATGCTACAGTTAATTCTATTACTCCTAAACCTGCACCTAAATGACCACCTGTTTTAGAAACTGTTTCAATTGTTTTTTCTCTTAACTCATCTGCAACTTTTAACAATTCATTTAATGAAAGTTTACGTAAATCTGACGGAAAATTAATTTTATCTAAATATTTTGTAGACATATTATTACAAATCTTCTTTTATAATTTTATTATTTTCTATTTTTATTTTTTTAATTTGCATCTCAATATCTTGAAGTTTATCATCACAAATCTTTTTTATTTTCATACCTTCTTCATAAAGTTTAACCGACTCTTCCAAACCTATTTCTCCTGACTCAAGTTTATCAACTATTAACTCTAATTTCTTTAAATTTGACTCAAAATTATTTGTTTTTTCTTTACTCATTTATTTGCCTATTCTTGATACTACTTTATTTTCTTTTAGATTATATATAATTAAAATTGTCTGGTCATCATCAGATATTACTACTAGTAGGTTATTTTCGTTAATTATTTTTACTTCTTCTATTTTTTCTGATTTTTCTAATTTCAGAGAATATCTATTTATTTCATTATTTGATAAAACTTCAGTATTTGATATTTTAGAATACAAACCATATATAAGAAAAATAAAACAAAGAACTATTAATATTGCTAAAAAGATAACTATAAATTTTAGAAAATTATTTGACATGAATGAGACCTATAATCACAAAGTTAATATAAATAAAGACCAAATTTCAAATAGATTAGACAAAGTTTTAACTCAAGAACTAAAAAAATATTCACGTATGCAAATAAAAATGATGATTAAAAATGGAAATGTTGTTCTAAACGAAAAACCAATATTTGACCCCTCATATTTAGTAAAAGAAAATGATAAATTTACTATTTCAATTGTCCAACACAAAGAAATTAAATACGAAGGTGAGGATATAGATTTAGATATTATTTATGAAGATGAGGATTTAATAGTAATAAATAAGCAAGCAGGGATTGTAACTCATCCAGCTCCCGGTAACGAAACAGGAACTTTGGTGCAAGCTTTGCTTTATCATTCTGAAAACAAACTTAGTGATATTAATGGTAATAACAGACCTGGAATAGTTCATAGATTAGATAAGGATACAAGTGGAGTAATGGTGATTGCAAAAAATAACTTTATACATTTAAAGTTAGCTGAACAATTTAAAACTCATTCAATAACCAGAAAATATCAAGCAATAGTTTGGGGTGTGCCAAAAAATCAATCAATAGAGGGTTTTATAGATAGGCATAAAATCAACAGAAAAAAAATGAGTTTAAACATAAGATCTAAAGGAAAATTTTCAAAAACAGAAATTAAATTAATTAAATCATATCAAAATGCCTCTTTGGTTGAATGCACTCTTCACACGGGAAGAACACATCAGATTAGATTGCATTTAACATCTGTTAACAATCCAATAGTTGGAGATAAATTATATGGTAAAAGTAAAATAAGTAAATACGGTTTAGATAGTGAAACATTTAATAAATTTCTAATTTTGAAAAATTTTTCTAGACAAGCACTTCATGCAACTCATCTTGGATTTTTTCACCCTAAAATAAAAAAATATATAGAATTTAATGCAAATTTGCCTAGTGATATGGAGAATTTAATAGATTTATTATTAAAATATTAATTTAATTTATAAATATGTTATAGGCAAGCATGCATTTACCAGTGTTATCATCTGAAGGAAATTTGGCTATTTATTTACAGGAAATTAAAAAGTTTCCAATTCTTACTGCTGAAGAAGAGTATATGCTTGCAAAAAGATATAAAGAGCATGGAGACACAGAAGCCGCTCATAAACTTGTGACAAGTCACTTGCGCTTAGTTGCTAAAATAGCAATGGGTTATCGTGGATATGGCCTTCCTGTAACAGATTTGATTTCAGAAGGAAACGTTGGCATAATGCAAGCAGTAAAAAAATTTGATCCTGAAAGAGGATTTAGACTTGCCACATATGCAATGTGGTGGATTAGAGCTCAAATTCAAGAATATGTTTTGCATAGTTGGTCTTTAGTAAAAATTGGAACTACAGCTGCACAAAAAAAATTATTTTTTAATTTAAAAAAATTAAAAAATCAATTAAGCTCTATTGATTCTGGAGATTTATCACCAGAAAATGCACGTGAAATTGCTACTAGACTAAATGTAAAAGAAGCTGAAGTTCTTGATATGAACAACAGATTATTTTCAGGAGATCAATCTCTAAATGTAAGAATTGGAGAAGAAGGTGAGGCAGAATGGCAAGATATGCTAGTAGATTCAAATGATACTCAGGACAGAATATTAGAAAAATCAAATGAATTTTTATTTAGAAAAAAACTTTTTGAAAAAGCATTAAATGTTCTTAATGAAAGAGAAAGAGAAATTTTGAGTTTAAGAAAACTTAGAGATAAACCAATAAAATTAGAAGAATTAAGTAAAAGATATAAAATTAGTCGTGAAAGAGTAAGGCAAATTGAAGAAAAGGCATTTGAAAAAGTTCAAAAACAAATTTCAAATATCACTCAATAAATTATTTCTATCAATAGTATTAACCCTATCAGGACCAGTTGAGATAATTGAAATATCTATACCAATTTTTGATTCTAAAAAACCAATATAATCTTTAGCTTTAATTGGTAAATCATTCCAATTGTTTATTCCAAATGTTGATTGTTCCCACCCTGACAAAGTTTCATATATTGGTACTAAATTTTTTTGAATATTTTCATCAAAAGGTAGGTAATCATAAATTTGATCGTTATCTTTATAGCCAATACAAACCTTTATTTCTTTTATTTCATCCAAAACATCAAGCTTTGTTAAAACAATATTAGTTATTCCACTTATTATAATTGACTGTCTTACTAAAACAGCATCAAACCAACCACATCGACGTTTTCTTTTAGTTACTGTTCCAAATTCCTGACCTTTTTCAACAAAATGCTCTCCAATTTCATTTGTTAACTCTGTAATAAAAGGTCCTGATCCAACTCTAGTAGTATATGCTTTTGTGATACCCAAAATATTATGATTTTCTTTAATTCCAAAACCTGTTCCAGCAAATACTTGTCCAGATGAAGTATTTGATGAAGTTACAAAAGGATAAGTTCCAAAATCAATATCTAATAAAGAACCTTGAGCTCCTTCAAATAATATTATCCTTTTTTTCTTACCAGCTTCATTGATTAATTTCCATACAGGGGAACTGAAAATTTTTATGTCTTTAGAAATTTTCATTAATTCATTAAAATCATTTTCAAAATCTAAATATTTATTATATTTTTCCAATCTTGGTTTGTGAAATTCATATAAATCTTTAATCTTAAATTTTAGGCTTTTATGATCATTAAGATCACATAATCTTATTGCTCTCCTACCAATTTTATCTTCATATGCAGGTCCAATACCTTTTTTTGTAGTTCCAATTGAATTGATGCCTTTAGACTCTTCATTTATATGATCAATTAATTTATGAATTGGTAAAATTAAGCAAATATTTTCAGCAATAAATAAATTACTATGATCAATATTAATTTTTTGATTTCTTAAATTTTTTATTTCTGTAATTAATGCCCATGGGTCTAAGACTACTCCATTTCCTATAATACACTTTTTATTTCTAATTATTCCAGAGGGTAATAAATTCAGCTTATAAACATCTTTATCAACTTTAATGGTATGTCCTGCATTGTTACCGCCCTGAAAACGCACAACTAATTCAGCTTTTGATGATAACCAATCAACTATTTTTCCTTTTCCTTCATCTCCCCATTGAGTTCCTACAATTGTATAAAACATTATATTTTTTTTATTTTTTTGTTTTCATAAATATGGGTACACAAATATTTTTTCGCTTTTTTTCTTATATCAGAATTATTTTCAAAAAAAGAATACAAAATATAGTTTTTTTTAATCAAATTTTTTTTTATCGTTTCACTAGTTTTAAATGGTATTAAAATTTTTTTTGACTTATTTTCAAATGAAGAAGCTCTCAATACAGAATCCATAAAACAAGTAAATCCGATTGCAGTTTCTTCATTAATATTATTTTTGATTTTATATCGACCCCCACTTGCTACCTCGCCACGAACATTTCTAGCAAAAAATGTAAACTTTATTCCGTCATGATAATTTTTATTATCAATTTCAGTAAAATCAAAAATAATTTGATCTTCAAAATTTAAATTAATACTTTTTGAAATTTTTTTTAAATTTGAAATCTCTTTTTTTGTAATATTAGAAATACCCAAACTATAAATACTTTTATTAACATCATCAATTCTTCCACTTAAATCAAATAAATTTTCTAAAAATTTTTTATGATCTTTATTATTAACTAAAGCTAGTGAGTTTTTTTTATCTTTTTGTTTTATAAATGTTTTTAATTCTTTTAATATTTTATTATCTTTGATTTTAGAAAAAATTTCATCTAAAAATTTTTTTGATGTTAGTTCTAAAGTAATATTAGTTACTCCAATTTTTTTCAATGATTTATATGCTAGATTAATAATTTCAATATCTGCTAGAACTGAATCGGACCCTATTATTTCTGATCCAACTTGCAAAAATTGTCTCTCAGGACGAAGCATTGTCCCTTTTTTTCTAACAACTTCACCATAGTAACAAAGTTTTATTGGTCTTTTTTTATTTTTAAACCTTGAAGAAGCTATCCTTATAATTTGTGGCGTTATATCATCTCTTATAAATAGCTTAGGTTTATTTTTTCTTGTCTCTATAAACAGACAATTATCAGAATTGTTTTCATAAAATTCTATCAATGGGGTTTTAATTAAATCAAATCCATTTAAAATAAAATAATCAATTATTTTGTTTTTATATTCATGTTCAACATTTGTATTAAAATCAACATGATCTTCAAAACCTTCAGGAATTAATGTTTTTTTATTCAATTCTTTTCCTAATATCTTTTTCAAGAATTTTAGCATATTCTTGAACTTGTTGTATATTTTCTCCTTCTACCAATATTCTTATCAATGGTTCTGTGCCTGATAATCTAATTAAGTATCTAAAATTTTTATCTTTAAATTTTTTCTTATTTATATTTTTAATATATTTCAACTGATTACTTGATATCTTTCTATATGGAATATTCAATTTAATTTGAGGTAAACTTTTGTACAAACCAAAAACTTTACTTGTTGATTTATTAATTTTAGAGATAATTTCAGTAACTTTTAAAGCTGCTAAAATACCATCTCCTGTCTTAGAAAATTCAGGTATTATTATATGTCCTGATTGCTCCCCACCCAAAAATGAATTAAACTTACGCATCTCGTTAATTACATTAATATCTCCAACTGAAGATCGTTTTAATTTTATTTTTAAATTATTAAATAAATATTTTTCTAGTCCTAAATTTGACATTATAGTTGTAATTACTGGAAAAGCAGATTTATTTCTTTTTTTTGATTTAATTAAATGTGTAGCAAATAATGCTATTATTTTATCACCATCAACTTCTTTACCTTTTTCATCAACAATAATTAATCTATCACCATCACCATCAAATGCAAAACCAATATCAGCTTTTAATTCCAATACTTTTTTTGATAATTGATTTATGTTAATAGCACCACAATTTTGATTAATATTTGTTCCATTTGGCTTATTATTTATAGCAATTACTTCATGACCTAATTCCCAAAAAATATTCGGAGCTATTTCATAAGTAGCACCATTTCCACAATCTAATATTATTTTAAGTTTTTTAATTTTTAAACTTTTTTCCAAAGTACTTTTCAAAAATTCTGAATATCTGCCCGAAGCATCATCTAATCTAATTGCTTTTCCTGTATTAATTTCTGTTTTTAAAATTTTAGAATATTTTTTTTTATTTAATACAATCTCTTCAATTTTTCTTTCTAAAATTGTACTGATTTTATATCCATCTGAATTAAAAAATTTTAAACCATTATAGTGGTATGTGTTATGAGAGGCAGTAATCATTACACCAATATCAGCTCTTAATGTTCTCATTAAAAGAGGTACTGCAGGTGTTGGAAGTGGGCCAACTAGTATAACCTCCATACCCATAGAAATAAAACCTGCTGTAATAATTGGTTCATATAGATATCCTGATAAACGTGTATCTTTACAAATTATTACTCTTGAATTTGTTTTTTTTTTTGATTTTAAAAGAAATCCTACAGTTTTTGAAATTTTTAAAGTAGTTTCAGCACTTAATGGCTCATGGTTAACTAAACACCTTATTCCATCAGTTCCAAATATTTTACCCATAAACCCTTTTATTGAAAATATTTGTCAAAAGAAAGAGCTTTGATTTATTTAATTTGTTTGATGTGCTGCGGTTCCACCTGTTTTTGGAACAGATGTCTTTGGGGTTGGGTTAGGAGTTGGAGTATTATCAAAATCATCTCGAGCAGGTTTAATTCCCTTTATTAAATCTTTAATTTCATCACCTGTAAGAGTCTCGTATTCTAAGAGGCCCTTTGCAACAATATGCAATTCTTCAATATTTTCCTGTAAAATTTTTCTGCAGTTTTTGTCAGCTTCATCAGCCAAATATCTTACTTCTTCGTCAATGATACTGGCAGTAGAATCTGATAAATTCTTAGACTGAGCTACAGAATGGCCTAGGAAAACTTCTTCACTATCATTGTTATATCTTAAATTTCCAAGTTTTTTACTCATACCCCATTCAGTAATCATTTTTTTTGCTAAGTTAGTTACCATTTGTATGTCACTTGCTGCTCCATTTGTTACTTTATCTTTACCAAAGATCATTTCTTCTGCTATTCTCCCTCCTGTAGCTATTAATAAATGAGCTTTCATTTGATCAACTCTCATAGAAAATTGATCTCTTTCAGGCAACCTCATTACCATACCTAGAGCTCTACCTCTTGGAATTATCGTTGCTTTATGTATAGGGTCAGATGCAGGAGAATGTAAAGTTGCTACAGCATGACCTGCTTCGTGATAAGCTGTAAGTTTTTTTTCATCCTCTGACATAACCATAGATCTTCTCTCAGAGCCCATCATCACTTTATCTTTAGCATTTTCAAAATCTTCGAGTGTTACCATTCTTTTATTTTTTCTAGCTGCTAATAAAGCAGCTTCATTAACTAAATTTGCTAAATCAGCACCAGAAAATCCTGGAGTTCCTCTTGCTATAATTTTAGAATCAAATTTTGGTGAAACTTTAATTTTTTTAATATGAACCTTTAGTATTTTGTCTCTTCCAATTATATCAGGATTGGATACAGTAATTTGTCTATCAAATCTTCCAGGTCTTAACAAAGCTGGATCAAGTACATCTGGTCTATTTGTAGCAGCTACAATTATTACTCCAGCATTTGCTTCAAAACCATCCATTTCAACTAATAGCTGGTTTAAAGTTTGTTCTCTTTCATCATTGCCACCTCCTAAGCCTGCACCTCTATGCCTGCCAACAGCATCTATCTCATCAATAAATATAATACATGGAGCATTTTTCTTTCCTTGCTCAAACATATCTCTAACTCTACTTGCACCAACTCCAACAAACATTTCTACAAAATCTGAACCAGAAATTGAAAAAAATGGAACATTAGCTTCACCAGCAATTGCTCTTGCTAATAAAGTTTTTCCAGTTCCTGGAGGTCCTACTAATAATGCTCCTGTTGGAATTTTACCACCTAATCTAGAGAATTTTTTTGGATCTTTAAGAAATTCAACAACCTCTTCAAGTTCTTGTTTAGCTTCATCAATTCCAGCAACATCATCAAATGTTATTTTTCCAATTGCTTCATTAAGGAGTTTTGCTTTAGATTTTCCAAAACCCATAGCCTTTCCACCGCCTGACTGCATTTGTCTCATGAAAAAAATCCAAACACCAATTAATAAAAGCATTGGGAACCATGATAAAAGTACACTTAGTATTGGATGCATTGATCTTTCAGAAGGTTCAGCAATTATTTTAACACCAGATTGATTTAATTTATCAACTAAATCAGGATAACTAGGAGAGTAAGTTGAAAAAGATCTACCATCATCAAAAAAACCACTTACATTATTACCAACAATTTTAACTTCTGAAATATTTCCATTATCAGCAGCTATTAAAAAATCAGAAAAGGAAATTTCAGAAGATTTATTACCAGAAGATGTATTTTGGAAAAGATTAAATAAACCTATTAATAAAATACCAATAATAATCCACAAAACTATGTTTTTGCTAAAATTTTTCATTAAGTTAATATTACATAGGAATTAAATATAAAAACACAATAGTTTTTGATTTATTTTTGAGAAAATACAAGAATATCTTCATATTTCTTAATGTTTATGCCACTTAAATTAAAAAATTTAAACTCAGGTTTTTTCATTATTTCAATAAGAATTTTAATTTTCTGACTTTTAGTTTGATAATTTTTATTAGAGAAAAATTTTAATAATATTAGAATATGCTTCTCAATTATCAAATTATCACTCTTAATGAATCTGTTAAAATTTATTTCAACTTTATTAATATTAATTTTAGTTATATTTTTAATCAATAATTCCCATATCATTTTTTTATATGCAGGTATTTGATTTTTAATTTTAAGAAAATCAATCCTAGCTAATTCTTTATAATTTTTATTTTGTAAAAAATTTCTAATTTTTACTCTCGTATAACTATAATCTTCATTTGAAGGATCATTTATAAATTTTATTTTATTTTTTTTATTAAAATTTATAATTGAACTTTTATTTGTTTCAATAAGGGGTCTGATTATTTGAATTCTTTCCATACATAATAAAATATTCATTGAACCTAAGCCTTCTAAATTACTTCCATTAATTTTTCTCATTAAGTATGTTTCTAAATTATCATCGAAATGATGTCCTAAAAACAAATGAAGAATATTATTTTTTAAACAAAAATTTATTAACCCATTAAATCTATTAATTCTTGCCTGAGCCATATTTCTTTTTATTAAATTGTTTTTTTTTGCTTTAATAATATGTGATTTGATTTTAAGTTCCTTTAAAAATATTTTTACTTCATTAGCTTCTTCATTTGAATTTTCTCTTAAACCATGATCAAAAATTAATGCTGATAATTTTCCATTATTATTTTTTACCCAATCATTGACTATATAAACAAGTGCCATACTATCTGGACCACCTGATACTGCTACTGCTACATTTGGATTATTTTCAAAACAAGATAATTTATTTATTCTAGATATTAGAACATGTTTGTTTAAAGACATCAGTCTAGAGAAGTGCAATTTAAAGTATCTTTAATTTTTTCAGGATCTTTAGTATATTTATTGCCTTTGTAATTTTTTTCTAATAATTCAAAAGTTCTACAAGCTTCAGGAATTTTATTCATTTCTTTTAAAGATTTGGTTAATTCATAATACATTTCAGCAGCTTTTATACTGTTGGGAAATTTTTGGACTCCCTCACCAAATATGATTGCTGCTTTTCTATAATCAGATTCAAATAAATAAATTTTACCTAACCAAAAATGTGCAGATCCTGAAAGTTGGTTTTCAGGAAATTTTAAGAGAAAATTCTCAAGTATTTTTTTAGAATTATTATAATTTTTTTTCATCATTTGGTCTAGCGCATACTGCAATAACTCCTCAGGATTTAGATTTTCTAAATTTTGCTCTTGTGACTTAATCAAATTTCCTTCTTCTTTTTTATTTTTTGATTCAATCTTGCTTGTGGTTTGATCATCGCTAGATATTACTAACTCTCCCAAGGTATTCTCTTCTTTTGTATTTTTTGTTTTAATATTATTTAAATCATTTATTTGATTAAAAGTTGAATTCGCATATTCATTTTCAAGTATTTTAAATTTACTAATTATATCTGTTTCTAATGTACTGATCTTACTTGAAATATCATCCAATTTGAAAAAAATTTCTTCAAATTGTAAAGTCAATTTTTTTATATCTTTTTCTAAATCATATATTCTTATATCAATCGAAGTAAATCTTTCAGTATCAATTATATTTTCTTCTGAAGAAATTTCATTTTTATCAAATGATTTATTGAAAACTGCTTTATTTAAATCTTTAATCTCTTCAGTAATTCTATCTAGTTGTTGTTTGATAGTTAATGAGTCTTCACCATATAATTTCGTACAACTAAAAACTAATAGCATTAATATAAAGAGACCTCGTAAATATTTCATACTGTAGAGAATAATTTTTTTTTAGACTAAAATAAGGCGCTAATTATTAATAGCGCCTTAAAAGGAAAAACTGATTAATTAACTAATGTTACTGATCTTCTATTTTGAGCCCAAGCCCCATCATTTGAGCCAACAACAGCTGGTCTTTCTTTACCATAAGAAATTGTTGATACTCTATCTGATGATATACCTAAACCTATAAGATAATTCTTAACGGATTGAGCTCTTTTTTCTCCTAAGGCTAGGTTATACTCTCTTGTTCCTCTTTCATCACAATGGCCTTCAATTATAACTGAAACTCCAGAATGTTGTTTAAGCCAAGCAACCTGGTCTTGAAGTAACTCTTGAGCATCTGAATCCAATTCAAAACTATCATAGTTAAAGAAAACTCTATCTCCAACATTAACTATTAAATCTTCCTGGGAACCAGGTTCAATAGATGCTGAATCAGAACTTGTGCTATCAGAACCACTAGATGAAACATCTGATGAAGAAGATGTAGAACCAGATCCTGATGAGTCTGCAGTATCTTTTGGGGTAGTTGAACAAGCTGCTAAAAAAAATACCAAAAGCCCGCTTGTTAATAATTTTATAACCATATAAAATATCTCCCGATGTGTAATCTCATAAATAAACCTGCCCATTAATTAACACTTTTTTTGTTAATTCATATATTTTTTTTATAAAAAACTCACTTTTTATAGTTAATTAATGCATTAAGGGAGACCAGGCAGGATCTGAGCCTCCAAGTGGGGTTATAATTTTTCTCTCATTATATCCTGTTAAATCTATTGAATATAGACTTGAATCTCCTCCAGTACCGTCAGCTGAAGTTCTTTCTTCTTTAAAATACATTAAATATCTACCATTTGGAGACCAGGTTGGACCCTCAACATGGAATGATTTTGCAATCATTCTTTCGTTTGAACCATCAATTTCCATAACTCCAATATAAAATTGTCCACCTTCTTGCTTTGTAAAAGCTATCATATCTCCTCGAGGTGACCAGACTGGTGTATAATAACTCCCTGCTTCTCGACTGATTCTTTTTAGATTTTTTCCATTGCTATTAATTATATATATGTGTCTTCTGCCGGTTCTATCAGAATTAAAAACAATTTTTGAACCGTCTGGTGAAAAACTGCCGGAAACATCTATGGATGAATTATCTGTAATTCTTTTTGTGGTTCTAGTTTGCAGATCTAATATATAAATTTCAGCATTTCCAACATTTGGATCTGAATATGACATTACAATTTGTTTACCATCTGGTGAAAAGCGTGGCGCAAAAGTCATTCCAGGAAATTCTCCAACTATTTCCTGTTGACCAGTTTCAATATCAAAAATAAATACTCTAGGACTGTTAGTTTTGACATATGACATATAAGTTATCTTTTGAGAATTAGGTGAGAACCTAGGAGTAAGAACTAGGTAGGAACCATCAGTTAAAAAACGATGGTTAGCTTGGTCTTGATCCATTATTGCTAATCTTTTTTGTCTGTTTTCTTTAGGGCCTGTTTCTGCTACATAAACAATTCTTGTATCAAAAAATCCACCCTCTCCAGTTACTCGTTGAAAAATAGCATCAGATATAATGTGAGCAACACGTCTCCAGTTTTTCTTACCTGTTGAATATTTTTTACCAACTATTTGTTTCTGTGCATAAACATCAAATAATCTAAACTCAATTTCGATTGTATTATTATTTTTAGATATAATCTTCCCTGCAACCAAGTGTTGAGCTTTTATTACCTTCCAATCTTCAAAACGAGTTTGCTTTGATAATGACTCAGTTGATTGAATAAATGCTTTTTTGTCAATAGGGATAAATAATCCTGATCTTTCTAAATTATCTGAAATAACTGAAGAAATATCTTCGCCAAGTTTATCTAAAGAGTTATTACTTGAAAATAAACTGGTGACAGCTATTGGAGTAGGTTTTACAGTACCCTGGCTTAAAGTTAGTTCAAGACTATTAATCTTAAAAGATAATAAACATATAATTGCTAATAAAAAATATTTCATTTTAAATAATTAATTTTTAATCCAACTATAATCAATCGTTATTTTTAAATCTTTCCAAGATTCATACTTGTTAAGAGGTAATTTCAATTTTGAACAGAGTGGATTATACAAAGTTGCCAATGCGCTTTCTGTGATTGCTTCATAATAAGGATTACTTTTACCTATATTTGTGTCAATAATTTGAACAGTATCTTTTCTTACATAAGCCTGTCTGTCTATTTTAGCGCTTATTTTTACCATTTCATCACCTACAATTTGAGTGCCTGCTCTAGGGTTAAAGCAACCCCTTAGTTGTTGAATTACAAGATCCATTTCAGAAATAGAAACTACCATATTTACTTCTTCAGTATCTCGATTATTTTCTTCAATTGTTTCATCATCTTTACTTTCATCTAAAATATTAGATATATCTTCGTTTCTTAAATCTTTTAACATTGTTGAAAGATTAAAATCTTGCTTTGGTTTTTGAATAATTTTTGGTTTTTCTTGAATCTGACTTTGTTTTTCAACTAATTTATCTGGCTTAGGTTTATTTTCTAATTGAATATCACTTTTAGGTTCAATATTTTCAATTAATTTAGGTTTTAATTTGGGTTTTATCTTGTTAGTTTTAAGAGTTTCAAAGTTATCTAACTTTACTATTTTCTCTTCATTAATATTGAGAATTTTTTTTTCTTTTAATAAATTTTTTTTCAATTCAGTTTTTTGAGTAATTATTTTATTATCAGATTCATTTTGATTTGTATTGATTTTTTTTTCATTTGATTTTTCTTGTAGCTCAACTTTTTGAATTTCAGTATTTTCTGAAGAGTTAAACTTTTTTTGTGTAATTTTTTTATTTTGCTTATTATTAATTTCAATTTCATCATTCATTGGCTTTATTGATGTAACATCAGAAACATTGAGTATCTCAATAGGTACAACTTGAGGAATTAATATTGGTTTTGGTTTAAAAAAATCTGGGAGACCTATTGCAAATAATAAAATCGATAAATGAAACAATAAAGAAAAATAAATTCCTAAATGACTAGGTTTAGAATTATCTAAATAATTAAGAGTCTTAATGTATAAAGAAGACATATAACTCTAATTTTCATTTGGATTTTGTGTGACTAAGGCAACTTTTATATAACCTGCTGAATTTACCAAGGACATAATTTCCATTATTCTCCCATAGGCTACTACTCTATCACCTCTTACATATATTCTTGCTTCTTTATTCAGTTCAGTTATAGCATTTAGTCTAGCTATTAAGTTTTCTAATTCTACTTTTGACTCTCCTAAATACACTTCGCCACCAATCTTCACAGTTATTTCTAAAGGATCCTTTTGATCAGTTAATGCTGATGCTTTTACTTTTGGTAAATCAACTGGAATACCTACAGTCAATAAAGGTGCTGTTACCATAAACACTATTAATAAAACTAACATTACATCTACAAATGGTGTAACATTAATTTCACTCATTTGAGTATATCTTTTACGCTTTCTGACCGAGTTATTATTTATATTAATCAAACTATTTTTTTTCTAGTTGTCTAAAAAATATCGTAGTAAACTCATCCATGAATGTTTCTAATGAAACAAAATATTTTGACAAATCACTTGATATTTTATTATAAGCAACAACTGCTGGTATAGCCACAAATAGTCCTAAAGCTGTTGCAAATAAAGCTTCAGCAATACCCGGTGCTACTACTGATAAATTTGTATTTTGAGCGACAGCAATTGATTTAAAGCTATTCATAATTCCCCAAACTGTTCCAAAAAGGCCTATAAATGGCGCTGTTGAGCCTGATGTAGCCAAAAAAGTTAAGTTTTTTTCAATTACCTCGCTTTCCTTATTAAACGTAACTATCATGGATCTTTGCATACGATCTTTTAAAGAAGCTATGTTATGATCTGATTCTTTTTTAGATGTAGATTTACTTTTTTTCCACTCAGATATTGCGGCACAAAATATTTTTGATTTTGGATCAAGTTGATTGAAATTCAGTGTTTCATAAATATCTTCAAAAGAATTACCTGACCAAAAAATTTCTTCAAATTCTTTTTCCATTTGCTTTAGCTGTCTCAATCTAAGAAGTTTGGAAATAATTATACTCCAACAGTAAATAGAGGCTAATACTAAAATCACTATAACTGATTTAACTACGAAATCTGCACTCATAAAAAGTGCAAACATTGAAAAGTCTACATTTTCTGCAGATATATTTTTAACAGCATTAACTTCTTCCATTATTCTTTTTCCTTAATTTTTTTTAAATCTTCACTGTGAACCATTATCCAAAATCCTGGTCGATTTTTTTCGCATAATGCAATTACAGGTGTTTTACCCTCATCTTTCGCAAGTTTTGCTGTATCATCCCAAAGAGATACTGCTGTATGCTTTGCTCTTAACTTGCATTCAATAAATAAATTATCATGAATAACATCTGCACGAGTAACCTTACCATTACCTCCACTTAATGGCGTTCTTTTTCCATTAAAATAGTTAGCAACATCTCTTTCTCTTTTTTTCCAAGCTTTATCTGGCATATTTTGATCCTTTCATTAGGCTGTTAGAGAAGCTAATATATCGTCACTTACATCAAAATTAGATGAAACTGCTTGTACATCTTCGTTCTCTTCTAACATATTTAATAATTTAAATAATGTTTCTGCATTATCCTTCCCCACAGTTATTTCATTTGAACTTTTCCAAATTAATCCAGTAAAATTAGTTTGACCAAATTTTTCTATAATTTTCTGATTTAGTTCATGAAGAATTTTTTGATCACAGAATATATTATATTCATTTTCATTTAGTTCATAATCCTCTGATCCATTTTCAACAATAAAATCAAAAAGCTCTTCCTCATTAATATTATTCTTATTAAGTGTTATGCTGCCTAATCTCTTAAAACTAAAACTAACACTACCTGATTCACCTAAGTTTCCACCATATTTGTTAAATGTTGACCTTATCTCTGCAGCTGTTCTATTTTTATTATTTGTCAGTGCTTCTACGATAATTGCAATACCATCTGGTCCATACCCTTCATACCTAACTTCTTCAAAATTACTATCTGGGTCGTTCCCTTCACCTTTTTTAATTGCTCTTTCTATATTATCTTTAGGCATATTCAAAGACTTTGCAGAACCTACAGCTGATCTTAGTCTTATATTTTTATCAGGATCTGGACCCCCTTCTTTTACTGCAACAGATATTTCTTTACCTAATCTTGAAAAAATTTTAGCACGTTTCTTGTCTTGAGCACCTTTACGATGCATAATATTTTTAAATTTGGAATGGCCAGCCATAGTTCTCTATAAATATTTTGGTCGTAGTCAGTAAAGTAATTTAAATAAAAGAATATTGTGGCTAATATATGTAAATTTTTAAATTTGAAAAGGTTCGATTTTCAACGATAATCCAGTCTTATCATCAGTTTCAATGTATGCACCACAAACAGTAACGTCTCCTTCAGCAGGAAAAAACCTTCCTTCAGACCTATAACCCTTTGTGAAACCATGGATTGGGTTTGCTTTGTCCATTCCTATAACTGAATTATAAACACCTGTCATCCCTACATCAGTTTGATAGGCTGTTCCTAATTCTAGTATCTTAGCATCTGCAGTAGGAATATGTGTGTGTGTTCCAAGGATAGCAGAAACTTTCCCATCAAAATAATGGCCGTAAGCATTTTTTTCTGATGTTGTTTCACCATGCATATCAACAATAATAGCATTACAAGTTGAACCTAGTTTTATTTTTTGCAAAAAATTTTTTGTTATACTAAAAGGGTCATCTAAAGAAAGTCCCATAAATAGCCTTAACATAATTTGCATTATTATTATTTTTCTACCATCATCAAGTTGTAATTCATAAAATCCTCTACCAGGTACTCCACTTGGATAATTTAAAGCTCTTACAATTTTTGGACATTCTTCAATAAATGATAGCATTTCTTTTTGATCCCAAGCATGATTGCCCAAGGTTATTGCATCAACTCCAGCTTCTATAAGTTGCATTGCAATTTTTTTACTCAAACCGTAACCGGCTGCTGCATTTTCTGCATTTACTATAATTGCATCAGGTAAATATTTACTTCTTATATCTGGTATTGTTTTTAAAACAGTTTGTTTAGCTTCTTTCCCAACAATATCTCCTATAAAAATAATTTTCATAAAATTCTATATAGTTCTTTTTCAGTTAAAACGAAATCTAATTTATAATCAAAACTTTCTCTTGGAATTTTATTTTGCATTTGTTCATCAAAAGCAAAACCTACTGTATAAAATTTGTGATTTAACTTATTTAATTTTTTAAATGTTTTATCATAAAAACCCCCTCCATATCCTAATCTATATCCATTTAAATCGAATCCTAAACAAGGCACAAAAAATAATTGTGGGAGTATTTCTTTATTCTCTTTTGGTGGTTCAGGAATATTAAACATTCCAATTTTTAAATTTTGATTAATTTTAAATTTTTTAAAAAATAATTCTTTTGAATTTTTTTTTGTTATAGGAAAGGATAAAATTTTATTTAATTTAATTATATGTTCATTTAATTCATTTGTTGATATTTCTGAACGTATGGAAACAAAACTTGCTACATATTTAATTTCATCTAATTTAATAAAATTTAATAATTTATTAAAAGCTTCTTG
>CACKTS010000013.1 GCA_902603095.1 uncultured Alphaproteobacteria bacterium | reverse complement strand
GTGTGAATATTGGATTATTTTGTTCAACACCAATGGTTTCTTTATCAAGAATTACTAAGCAAAAACATGCTATGGAAATGCTTTTAACTGGTGACTTAATTAATGCTGATAAAGCTAAAGAAATTGGTTTAATAAACAATGTTTTTGATACTAATAATTTGCAAGGAGAAGTTGATATTTTGGCAAATAAAATATCAAAAAAATCATCTTTAACTTTAAAAATTGGAAAAAAAGCATTTTACAACCAAATAGAAATGAAAATTTCAGATGCTTATAAATACGCATCCGAAGTTATGATAAAAAATATGATGGAAGCAGATTCTGATGAAGGGATCAGAGCATTTATTGACAAAAGAAAACCAAAATGGAATTAAAATGAAATCTTTATTATTAGATAGGAATTTAGCATTAGAAGCTGTTAGAGTTACTGAGATTGCAGCAATTGCAAGTTCGTTTCATATGGGTAGAGGTAATGAAAAAGCTGCTGATCAATCAGCAGTAAACGCAATGAGAGATTTTTTAAATGATCTTGATATTAATGGTAAAGTTGTAATTGGAGAAGGTGAAAGAGATAAAGCTCCTATGCTTTATATTGGTGAAATGGTAGGGAAGGGTGGTATAAATGTAGATATTGCTCTTGATCCTTTAGAAGGAACTACAATAACTGCACATGGTGGGGAAAATGCTTTGTCGGTTTTAGCTATTGGTGAAGAGGGTAGTTTCTTACATGCTCCTGATATTTATATGCAAAAAGTTGCTTATGGATATAAATATCAAGATTTAGAAATTAACATTAATGATGAACCAAAAAAAATCATTAATGATTTTTCTAAATATTCTGGAATTAGACAAGAAAATATAGTTGTATGTGTTCTTGACAGAATAAGACATAAAAAATTAATAAGTGAAATTAGAGCTACTGGAGCAAGAATAAAACTCATACCAGATGGTGATGTAAGTGCAGTTATAGCTACCTCAATAGAAGATAGTGGAATTGACATTTACATGGGTATTGGAGGATCCCCAGAGGGTGTTTTAGCTGCTGCAGCATTAAGATGTTTAGGAGGTAAAATTTACACTAAATTAATTTATGATAGTGATGAAAGTTTTAAAAGAGCCAAGAATATGGGTGTTTTGGATAAAGACAAAATATATGAAACTAATGATTTAGCTAGTGGCGATGTTATGTTTTCAGCAACTGGTGTTACTGATGGTACATTATTAAAAGGTGTTAGAATTAAGAATGATATGGCTCATACAGAATCAGTAGTAATGAGATCTCAAACCAATACTGTAAGACATATTAAAGCTAAACATAATTTAAATATTAAAAAATACAGATCTTACTTTAAATAAATTATTTAACTTATTGAATTTATTGTATAATTATAATTTCATACGCAATCCTTGAGGATCGTATAAAGGTTTATTAATTATTTTAGCTTTATAAAATTCACCATTTATTTCTACTTCAATATCATTTAAATTTTTGTCTTTGAAAATGTAGGCAAAAGCTATACTTTTATTAGTATAGTGGGCAAAACCACCAGATGTAACATATCCAATAGCATTTTTATTATTTAAAATTGCTTCATTTCCAGTAACATCAACGTTTGATCCTATAATTTCTAATACGCATAGATGTGAATTTATTTTTTTATCTATTATATGTTCTTTTCCTATAAATTTTTTTTCCCAATCAATGAATTTATCCAAACCTGTTTCTTGTGGTGTAAAATCAGGTCGAAAATCTAAAGTCCATGCTCCCCAGCTCTTTTCTAATCTCATAGACATAAGTGCACGTGCACCAAAAGGTTTAATATTAAACTCTTTACCAGCATCTAATATTTCTTCATGAAGTTTAATTAAGTATTGAGGCTCTACATAAATTTCGTAACCAAGTTCACCAGTAAATGATAAACGACAAACTAATGCTGGTACACCACCTACAAATATTTTTTTAATATCTCTAAATTTAAAATTTTCATTAGATACATCTTCTCTAACTATTTTTTGAAGAACTATTCTTGATTTTGGTCCTGCAATAGATATACCATTTAATTTTTCTGATCTGTTTTCGTATCTTAGATTATAATTATCTAAATTTAATTCAAACCACCTTCTATGAAACTCTTGAGATGCACCAGAACCAAAAACATAGTAATTATTATTATCTAAACAACCTATAGTTAAATCACCATTTAATTTCCCCTTTGGAGATAACATTGGAGATAGATTTAATTTGCCTGGTTTTGGAATTTTTCCTGCCATAACAAAATTTAAAAACTTATAAGCATCAGGTCCTGTAAAATAATGTTTAGAAAAATTTGCTAATTCTATATACCCTATATTTGATCTTACATTTTTTACTTCTTTTTCTATGTACTTGAAAGATTTGTTTCTTTTAAAAGTAGGTTCTTCAAAAGCATCATTTTTATTTTCCGAAAACCAAAGCACATGTTCGAGACCAAAATTATCACCCATAACAGCTCCCATATTTATAAAATAATCATATAAAGAAGTAGTTTTTTGCTTTCTTCCTTTAGGAAGGCTTTCATTAGGAAATGTCATTATAAATCTTCTTTCATAATTTTCAGAAGATTTTATTGTTCCATAATGTGGAGATGCATATTCTCCAAATCTTGCAACATCCATTGCCCATACATCGATAGAAGGTTCTCCATCTATTATCCATTCCGCAATGCATTTTCCAACTCCTCCACCTTGACAAAATCCAGCCATTACACCAACAGCAACCCAATAATTTTTTAAACCTGGGACTGGTCCAATGAGTGGACTTCCATCTGGACCAAAAGTAAATGGACCGTTTACAATATTTTTAATTCCTGCTTTTTGCAAAGCTGGCATTCTTTCAAAACCAATTGCTAATCTATCCTGAATATTTTCCAATTTAGGTTCAAGTAATTCATGACCAAAATCAAGAGGTGTTCCAGTTATTTTCCAAGGAGTTGATTTTCTTTCATAAGTTCCTAAAAGCAAACCTTTTCCTTCTTGTCTAAAATATATGTTTCCTTCAAAATCTGTTCCAACTGGTAATCTCTTATTATCACCCATTGCCTCTATCTCAGGAATACTTTCTGTAATTAAATAATGATGTTCCATTGGTTGAACAGGTAAATTAATGCCAGCTAATAATCCAACTTCTCTAGCCCATAGACCTCCAGCATTAATGACTATTTCAGCTTTAATATTTCCTTTATCAGTAATTACATTCCAACTTCCATCTTTATTACTAATTGTTTCTTTTACTAATGTGTGTGTATAGTACTTACCTCCGTTTTTTTTTGCTGCTTTTGCAAATGCATAAGTTACACCAGATGGATCAACTTCTCCATCAATTGGATCCCATAGAGCAGATATGTATCTTTTAGGATCAATTAAAGGATTTTTTTTAGCTATTTCATCTAAAGATACAAATTCTTGTTCTAAACCCATATATCTAGCTTTAGATCTTTCCCTTTTTAAATAATCATCCCATATTTCATTTGAAGCAAGATAAAATCCTCCACTTGATTTAAATCCAGTTGAATGGCCAGACTCTTTTTCAATATCCTTATATAGATTTATTGTATAGGCCATTAAACTTGAAATATTAGGATCATTAGATATAACATGAACATTCCCTGCAGCATGCCATGAAGATCCTGATGTGAGCTCTTTTCTCTCTAATAAGATACAATCTTTTAATCCAAATTTTGAAAGATGATAAAGTATAGAACAGCCAACAACTCCGCCCCCTACGATTACTACTTTTGCATAATTTTCCATTTTTTATAATGTTATTAAATTTAAAATAATAAAATATTCAAGTATTTTTAATATTTTTAGCTATTATTTTATCTGTTATGAACTATATCCCAATATCAAATTAATATATTAAATTTAAATGAAAAAAATTATATTTTTATTAGTAATTATATTGTTAGTTGGTGGAGGTTTTTATTATTATAATTTAAATAATAATCAAATCTCTACAACTTCATACGAATATATTCAAATAGAAAAAGGAAATATTAGAAAAACAATATCAGCTACAGGTAAAATTATACCAACATCAACATTAATATTATCGTCAGAAATTTCAGGTAAAATTGTAAATATAGAAAAAGATTTTAATGAAACCATTAAAGCTGGTGATGTTTTGGCTACATTTGATCAAAACCCTTTTGTACTTAATGTTAAAGAAACACAAACCTCAGTAGATATTTCAAATTCTAAATTAAAGCAAAAAAAAGCAAGCTTAGAAAAAGCTAATTCAGAACTAAATAATGCTATATCAAATTCATCTGGAGCTAAATCTAAATTAAATGATTTTATTTTATATGTTAATAAACTTAAAGAAAATTTAGAAGATAAAAAAACATTATTCAAAAATAAATTTATTTCTAAAAAAGAATTTGAAGATGCAACTTTTGAATATGAAAGTGCAATTTATCAATTAAATTCTTTGGAATCTGAAATACTTTCATTAAATGCAATTATCGATTCTAGAAGAGCTCAGATAAAAATTATTAATGCTGAAATTGAGGAAGTAGAAAAATTAATTCAGCAAACTGAACTTAAATTAGAAAGTGAAAGATTAGATTTAACTAAAACTAAAATTATCTCTCCAATCAATGGCTTTATATTAGATAGGCATATAAGTGTAGGCGATGTTCTGGGAGCTTATCAAAAAGATTCTATTATGTTTACAATTGCTGAAACATTATCGAATATGAATATTGAAATTTTTATTGATGAGTCAGATATTGGAAATATACAGAATAACCAATTAGTAGAGTTTTCAACAGATGCTTTCCCAGATCGAAAACTAAAAGCAACTATAACTCAAATACGTTACTCCCCAATAGATGATCAAAATGTAATTACGTATGAAGTTATAGCTTCATTTGAAAATCCTGATAATATCCTTTTACCTGGAATGACAGCTAATGTTGATATTATCATCGAAGATAAAAAAGATATTTTAAAAGTCAAAAATAGTGCTCTTTCAGTAAAATTAGATCAAAAACCAAAAGAAAATTCACGAAGTACTGGAAGTCAATGGGGAAGTGGTCGACCATCACAAATGCAAGAAATTATGGGTCAATTAAATATGTCACAAGAACAACAAAATAAAATGAGAAGTGTATATCCTAAATTAGGTAAAGTTCGAGAATCTTTAACTTCTAAAAATTTATCACCAGAAAAAATTCGAAAAGAAATGCAATTATATATTGAAAATGCGTTAATTGATTTACTTAGTGACGAGCAAAAAAATAAATACTTCTCACTAAAAGAGTCTTTAAATGTTAAAAAAGTTTATAAGTTAGTTGATGGCGAACATACAAAGATTGAATTAATTACTGGTTTAAATTCTAGTGGATACACAGAAATTGTAAAAGGCGAACTTAAAGAAGGTGATCAAGTTATCTCTAAAGTTAAAATTGAAACTTCTGTTAAAAAAGCACTTAGATTATTTTAAAATGATAAAAATTAATTCTCTCTCTAAAGAATATATAATGGGAGATAACAAACTTTTAGCGATTAATAACGTAGATGTTTTAATAAAAGAAGGTGAATTTGTTTCTGTTATGGGCTCGTCTGGCTCAGGTAAGTCAACTTTAATGAATATTATTGGTTGTTTAGACACACCTTCTAGTGGTGATTATTTCTTTAAAGATAACAACATATCTTCTTTAAATTCTAATAAATTAGCTGAATTAAGAAATAAAGAAATTGGTTTTGTTTTCCAAAATTTTAATTTATTGCCAAGGTTAAATGCCCTTGAAAACGTTGTTTTACCACTTTTATACTCAGGAAAAAACTCAAAAGAAAGAAACAAACTTGCACTAAATGCATTAGAAAGTGTTGGTTTAAAAGATCGAACTCATCATAGGCCAAATCAATTATCTGGTGGTCAACAACAAAGAGTCTCAATTGCTAGAGCTATTGCTGGTACTCCAAAACTAATTTTAGCTGATGAACCGACAGGAGCCTTAGATAGCACGACTAGTTTAGAAATTATGAAAATCATCAATGAATTAAATTCAAAAGGTATAACTATTATTTTAGTTACTCATGAAGATGATATAGCTAAACATGCATCAAGAATTATTAAAATGAAAGATGGTAAAATTATAGAGGACAAGAAAAATGTCTCTAACTGATTTAATTTATCTTTCGCAAAAAAGTTTGAGATCTAATATTTTGAGAAGTGTATTAACTTCTTTAGGTATTATAATTGGAGTTAGTTCTGTAATAACAATGATTTCAATAGGATCTGGAGCAAGACAAGAAGTTGAAGAGCAAATAGAAAGATTTGGATCAAATAACTTAATTGTTAGATCACAAAGTTCATCATCTAGAGGTGTTTCTATGGGTGCTAATTCTGTAAATACTTTAACTTTAAAAGATATGGAAGCACTAAAAGAAGAATTACCTGCAATTTCCGCAATAGCACCGAGAGTTAGTCTTAGTACTCAAATAGTAGCAAATGGAAATAACTGGCTTACTAGTGTTACCGGAACCACAAATGATCATTTCAATTTAAGTAATTGGAATTTTGAATTGGGTAGGAAATTTCAAGAAGATGAATTGAATAAAGGCTCAAGAGTTGCAGTAATAGGTAAAACAGTTCAAAAAAATTTATTTGGCACAGATAGTCCTATTGATGAAGTTATAAGAATAAACAAAGTGCCTTTTACAATAATTGGTTTATTAGAAGCTAAAGGTGGCACGGTTTGGGCAGACTTAGATGACACAATTGTAGTTCCTTTAAAAACAGCTAAACAAAGATTAGTTGGAAAAAAATTTCCTGGTGACCAAATACGTAGTATGACAATTAATGTTTCCTCTACTGAATTACTTTTCAAAACTGAAAAAGATATTGATACAGTAATGAGGAAACTTCATAAAATTTCAGCTAATGGAAATCCAGATTTTGTAATTAGAAATTATGCTCAATTTTTAAATGCAAGACAAGAATCTTCAAGAGTAATGTCTATTTTATTAGCAACAGTTGCTGGAATATCTCTTATTGTCGGAGGTATTGGTATAATGAATATAATGCTAGTTACAGTTACAGAAAGAACTAAAGAAATTGGTGTTTGTATGTCAGTAGGAGCTAAAAAAAGAGATATCTTGCTTCAATTTTTAATCGAATCTTTGATGATATCATTAATAGGTGGGTGTATTGGAATAGCTTTAGGTCTGGGTGTAATTTTCGGTGTTAGTGAATACTTTAATTGGAAAATGAGTCTCGATTATATTTCACTAGTTTTATCATTTGTTTTTTCTTCCTCAATTGGAATAATTTTTGGTTTTTATCCAGCAAGAAAAGCTGCAAATCTTAATCCAATCGATGCACTTAGATATGAATAATTTAATATAATATTAATATGTAGGATATAACTTTTGATATGTTTAAACCAGGAGAAAAAATAAAATCTAAAAAAAGAAATCCTGAAATGGATAAAGGTAGACATTGGAGGGCTAAATTAGGTTTTATTCTTATGTCTACAGATCTTGCTGCTGAAAGTGATTTTTTTGATATGGCACCAAAGGATGTGGCAGTGTACATTACAAGACTTAAAACAGATGATTATACTACAAATGAAACTTTATCTAGGCATATAGAATATATGGCTGATGCTGCCTCAAGGATACAACCTGATACAAAACCTAATGTTATCAGTTATAGTTGCACATCAGGTTCTATTGTGATTGGAGAAGAAATAATAAAGAAAGAAATTAAAAAAGGAGCCCCATATTCAATTCCTATGACATTAGTTACAGGAGTAATAGACGCATTAAAAGAATTAAAAATTAAAAAAATCGTTGTAGGTACTCCTTATTTGGATGAAATTAATATTAAAGAAGCTGAATTTTTATATGAAAAAGGTTTTTCAGTTTTAAATATTCAAGGATTAAATTTAACAAAAGGTATTGAATTTGGAACAGTTACACCAGATTACTGGATTAAATTTGCAGAAGAGATAGATGAAGATGATGCAGATGCTATTTTTCTTAGTTGTGGCGGGATTAGATCTACAGAAGTTATAGACAAAATTGAACAAAAAATTGGAAAACCAGTCATAACAAGTAATCAGGCTCAAATGTGGAGTTGTTTAAGAAGAGCTGGTGTTAAAGATAATGTTTTAGGTTTTGGAAAATTATTTAATTATCAATTAACTAATTAATAAACAATATATGATTGATGTTGTTGCTGCAGTTATAAAAAAAGATAATAAATATTTAATTGCTCAACGTAATAGAGATAAACATTTTGCATTTTATTGGGAATTTCCAGGAGGCAAAGTAAATAATAATGAAAGTTTTGAGAATGCGCTTAAAAGAGAAATCCTTGAAGAGCTATCAATAAATATTAAAATAAATAATAAAATATCATCAGAAAGATTTAGAGATGAAAAAATAAATGTAGAGGTACATTATTTCTTATGTGAAAAACTTGATGAAGAAATCATCTTATCTGAGCATGAAGATATGAAATGGGTTTTTAAAAAAAATTTATTAAACTTTAAGTTAGCTCCTGGAGACTCTAAAATTATAAAATATTTATAATTATTTTCTTGTGGCTATATAAACACCAACTGCTGCAATAAATAATCCTATAAAGTCATTTCTTAATAATTCTTCACCTAGAATTAACCATGCCATAATTGCAGTAGTTGGTGGTACAAGAAAGAATAAATTTGAAGTTTTTGATGCAGAACCAATTTTAATTAAATACATTAAGATAGTAAATGCGCCAAAAGAAACCATAATTATTTGCCAACTCATTGAAAATATAAAAGAATTAGTGAAATTGATATATGGAACTTCAAAAAAAATAGAAATAAAAAACAAAAAAATTGCTGCAGCTACAGCTTGATAAAAATTATTTATTGAAAGAGGTAATTTATTAGTAAATCTTTTTTGCCATATTGTTGCAGTAGTTGCACCTATTAAAGCTACAATAGAAGCAATAATACCAAGTATTGGAATTGACTTTCCTATATCAAGACCAATAACTAATGCCGCACCTACTAATCCTAATAAAATTCCTATCCATTGAGTTAGTGTGACTTCTTCTTTTAAAATAGGACCGCACAAAATATTTGTTAATACTGGCTGTAATCCAACAATTAAAGCTGATAGAGTTGCTGATAACCCTACACT
Source organism: uncultured Alphaproteobacteria bacterium (assembly GCA_902603095.1). Classification (GTDB taxonomy): domain Bacteria; phylum Pseudomonadota; class Alphaproteobacteria; order HIMB59; genus CACPNW01. Next base: position 22,339 of record CACKTS010000013.1, on the reverse strand, counting down.
ATAAGAAAAAAAAACACCTCCAAGATAAAATCCATGAAAGAATATACCGGTAACAGCTGATTGAAAAACCAATGATCTCTTAACAAAAATTTTTTCTTTAAAAAAATATGCGAATAATAAAAATCCAAATGCTACAATAATAAATCTAAATGAAAGAGAAGCAAAAGGGCTAGCTGATTGAACAATTATTTGACCACTAACAAAAGCTGAACTCCAAAAAAACACAAATAAAAATGGAAAAAAGTTTAACATTTCATATATATATAGATAATTTAATCAATTTTTTAACTTTTTAAGGAGAAACTATGTCAATTCTACAAAAATACAGTGATGCATTTATGAATAAAGACGAAGCTGCAATGAACGAAGTACTGCATGATGACTATAAATTTACAATGCATGCATCTGGTAATGTTTTATCAAAGCAAGATGTTATTAAATGGGCATTAAGTGATGATATAAATAGAGACAAAGTAAGAATAGTCTATGAAAATGATGAAATAGGTGTAGAGCATTCTTTTGTAACTTTTAGTGACGGTAATACACAGGCTGTAATGGCTGTTTTCAAATTTGAAGATGGCAAAATTATTTCTCTTGAGACTGGTGCAACTAATATGCCTAAATAAATATATCTTTAAAGCAAGTAATCTTTATTACTTGCTTTAATTATGAATTTTTTATTTAACATTTTGAAAATAAAAAAAATTCCAGATCTTTCTTGGAGTTCTAAAAATCCTCTTAATTTTAAACCAAAATCAATTACTCTTGTATATCTTATAATAGGACTTTCTTTATTTGCTATTGGTGAAACATTACTTATTACTGCAAATCAAGGTGTTAGTCCCTGGACTGTTCTCGCTCAAGGATTTTCTTTTCAATCAAATTTATCAATTGGTATTACCACTTTTATTGTTAGCATAACTGTTTTATTATTTTGGATTCCTCTTAAACAAAAACCAGGTCTAGGAACTATACTAAATGTAATATTAATTTCAGTAGTTATAGATTTATCTATTCCAATTCTTCCATACCCCAAGACTTTATTTTATCAAATATTGCAATCAATTATTGCAGTACTTGTGGTTGGTTTTGGTAGTGCTTTTTATTTGATTGCTAATTTAGGTCCTGGTCCAAGAGACGGACTAATGACTGGTTTAATATTTTTAACCAATCAACCAATAGTAATTATAAGAACGATTATAGAAGTTTCTGCAGTAATTATAGGTTTTTATTTAGGAGGTATAGTGGGAATAGGTACATTATTATTTGCATTTGGAATAGGACCATCAGTGTCTATTGGTATTTATTTTGTTATGAAGTTTTGTAAGTAATTATAATTTTTTTTGATTTAAGATAACATCAACAATTACGGCAATTAATAAATTCATCATTGTAATTGCACAAATAATAATAAAGCTAAAAAAGTATATCCAAGCCCACCAAAATATTTCTTGAAGAGGCAGCATAACTGTTTCCCAGCTTGATAAAGTTAAAACTTGAAATAAAGTAATTAATGAAACACCTACATCACTCCATCTGTAAGGGATAACTTCTCCAAATAAAATAGATCCTATGGTTGCATAAATATAAAGAATAATAAAAAGTAATAAACTTACATAAAAAACTTTTTTGATAGAATTAATTAGAGCTTCTATTATTTTTTTTAATTCTGGAATTACTGAGATCAAACGTAATACTCTAAAAACACGTAATAGTCTTAATAGTAAAAAACTGGAATTGTTAGGTATGGGGATTAATGAAATTAAAACGATAATTGTGTCAAAAATATTCCAACCACTTTTAAAAAAATTTAGCTTTTTTGGCTCACTAATAAACCGTATTAATATTTCAATAACAAAAAAAACAGTTATACCGTAGTCTAATATTTGAATCGTGTTCTTTAATATAGAATTTAATTCATAAGTACTTATACCCAATGTGACTGCATTAAGAATAATAATAGATATTACAGAAAATTGAAAAATTCTTGATGAATTTAATTTAAATAAATTTTCTCTCACTATATTTTCTTATACTTATAATAATGCAGTTTTAAATAGTAATTTTACAATCATAATTTATATTGTTTTATATGAACAATGAAAATAAAGAAAAATATCAATGTCCAGAGTGTGAATCAAAAAATATTAGATTTAAATTTAAGGTAAATAATAAAAATAAAAATGATGCCTACTCACATGTTACAGAAGAAATTCAGTGTGCTGAATGTTTTATGGATATACCTGCCAATATTTTTTTAATTGATAAAAACACAAATATTGAAGATAATAAAAAAATATGGAAATCATTTTATAAGCCTGAGCATTTAAGAAAAGCAGCTAAGTGTTCAAAGTGTAATTTGTATTATTGGGAAATTGAAAAACAATTAGCAATTAATAATATTATATCTTCAAATATTTTTTATCAAACATTTGATAACAAAGGTAGTACAACTAAGATGGTTTGCAAATTATGTGATCCAGAAGCTTTTATAAAAAAATAAATTAGATCTATCTTTAATTATAATCAAGTAAAATGACATTTATTGAATGTGGAGGCAATATAATGTAATCATTACCTTTATTTAAAATATTTTTCTTTATTTTCACTTTTGTATTATTTCTATAACTATTTAAGTCAGTTTTATTTTGACCATTTATAGTAAAAGTTTCCTTAATTTTATTAAAATTAATATTTTTAAATTTTATACTATGCTTTTCAGATTTATTGACAACAGATAAACAAATCTGATTATCTTTATAAGTTACTGAAGCATCTAAATATTTATTGTTATTGTAAGTTGGCTGCTTACCTAATCTAGGTGAAGAAAATTTTTCACTAATAACTTTTGATTTTAATATCGAACCCTTGTGAAATTTCGTAAATAATTCAAGAACTAAAGTAGTTGGAGTTTTCCATATGTTCTTTCCATCTATTCTATAATTTCCCATTACATTTATTAGATGATATATTCCTGTATTACGAATTATATCACCTCTATTTATACATGCATGTAATAAAGATGCTGCATAAATTGCATCAGCTATATTATAATTTTCAATAAAATAGGGCGGATGTGCCTCAACATAAGTATTCCATTCATCAAAAGCTATTTTTATATCTTTTTTTGTATTTTTTTTTATTTCTTTAATAGTTCTGTCTAACATTAGTCTAACTTCAGTTGAAGCAGCAACAGTCGGTAAATAACGAGATTTATAATTTGGATGTTTTTTATCTTTTTCAGTTCTAATAGAATAATAATGAACACTTATTTCATCAATTTTTTCTTTTATATTTTTTAAAATTTGTTCATTCCAATGACCAAAGTGATCAGAGCATGCACCTACAGCAATGAACCGTAATTTATTATTAATTTTTTTTATACCTTTTACAAATTTGTCATATTTATCTGCATATGTGATTGGATCAGTATGACCTATTTGCCAACCGCCAAACATTTCATTACCTATAAATACTGTTTTAAGTTTATAAGGTTTTATTCTTCCATTTTTAATTCTCAGTTTTCCAAATTTTGTTGATGCAGATCCTGTAATATATTCAATCCAATTTTGGGCATCCTTGATTAATCCATCACCAGTGTTAACAGTAATCATAGGTTCACTTCCTATATATTCGCACCATTTCATAAATTCATCAGTACCAACATCATTATCTTCCCATTGATACCAAGCATGATCATAGTATGGTAAACGAAAATCCCTATTGCCAATTCCGTTTTTCCAATCGTAACCAGATAAAAAATTACCTCCGGGCCATCGTATATAACTCGGTGTCCATTCTTTAATCATATTAGTTATATCTTTTCTAAATCCAAAAATTGTATTTTTGGGCATTAAGGAACAATTAGCTATATAAATGTTACCTGACAGAATGGAAATTTTAAGTTTTTTTAATTTATTATATTTTTTAAATTTGAATCTCTTAATATTTTTAGTCCATTTTTTTTTTGCAATAAATGAGAATTTTATTTCTCCAATTTCAATAAATACTTTTTGATTATCGCCTTTAGTTATAATGTTAAATTCATAATAATCTTTGGAATCAATCAATTTTAATTGTTGTTCTATCCCTCTTTTAGTTTTACTTTTTTCTCTTATAGTTATCTGTTGAGATTGTTTACCACTTCCATATCTACTTATTATTTCTTCACCTTTAACAATATATTCTGAATTAGAATGAGCATACATAACGTGTTTTGCTGAAGCATTAAGTCCTTTCCAAGGTTGGACAATTCCAAAATCTAAATGATCATGTTCTAATCCATTATTCCAAACAAGTTTATCAGGTCCACAAAATTTTCTATTTTTAACTATTTCTGACCAAATTCCGTTTCTATAAATAGCCTCACCAATATGTTCAAGATTTGTACCAAACATAAGTTCCGATATTTCTGTTAGTATTTTATCTTTAGAAAAAGATATTGAAGAAATATTTTTAGTCATTCATTCCCCATATTTTATCTTTTGGTAAATGAACAAATATTTCGTCACCTTGATTTATATTCTTAATTCCTAATGATTGTAATGAGCATTCTAGTTCTAAATTATTAATAATAATTTTATATCTTGTATGAGTGCCTGAAAAAATAATTGATTTAATATTTCCTTTAAAAGAATTATGATCGAAATCATTTGTTTTAGATAATTTTATATTTTCAGGTCTAACAGTTATATTAATTTCATCATTTAAATCATTAATATTTTCTCCTACATAATTTATTTTGCCAATATCTGATATAAACTCATTATTTATTTTTTTAGATTTAATAAAATTAACTCCACCAAAAAATTTAGCAGCTTTTATATTTTTTGGCTGCTCATAATAATTTTTAGGTGAGGTATAGTTCTGTAATTCCCCATCGAAAATTAAAGCTATTTTATCAGCTAATAAAACAGCTTCTTCTTGATCATGAGTTACAAATATAGTTGTTACATTTAATTCTTTTTGTATTGTTACTATTAAATCTCTCATTTCATCTCTTAAATGTGCATCAAGATTACTTAATGGCTCATCTAATAAAAGTAATCGAGGACTAGCTATCAAAGCTCTAGCTAAAGCAACTCTTTGTTGTTGACCACCTGATAATTGTTTTGGTCTTCTGAATCCTATATCAGGAAGCTTTACTAGATCTAACATCTCTCTTACTTTTTTTTCAATAACATTTTTATCTATCCCTTTCATTTTGAGTGCAAATCCAACATTTTCATTTACATTCATGTATGGGAATAAAAGATAGTTTTGAAATACCATTACAACACCTCTTTTTTCAGTTGGTATTGGTAATAATGATTTATTATCAAGAACAATATCACCATTATCAGGTGCAAATAATCCAGTAATCATCTTTAAAATTGTAGTTTTACCACATCCTGAAGGTCCTAAAAATGCTACAAGTTCACCACTATTGATTTTTAAATTTACATTGTTAACAGCAGGTCTATCCATACCAACGAAATTTTTTACTAATTTTATAATTTTTAAATCACTCATATTTTTCCAAATCCACTTGTTGCACCTGATTCACCTGAAACAAATTTTGAAGTAAAAAATAATATCAGTATTGCTGGAAATATAAATATTATTGAAATTGCAGCAGTTAATGCAGGATTACCTGAAGATGCTGTAGAAAATACAAGTAAAGGTAAAGTCATTACTTTTCCTGCTCCAATTAAAAAAGTTAATAAATATTGACTCCAAGATACAAGAAAAGCAAATAACGCTGCAACCACCATGCCAGGAGCTATTGCTGGTAAAGTTATAAGAAAAAAAGTTCTTGTTTTATTTGCACCAAGAGTTCTTGCCTGATGTTCAAAATCTGGATTATAGTTTGCAAAAATACCTGTCATAGTTAAAACTACATAGGGCATAATTGGAACTAAATGAACTAAACAAACTCCAAAAAAACTTCCAGAAAAACCAAGGGAAATAAAATTAATATTTAAACCAAGAACAAAGGCTATAGGTGGTAAAATAGTAGGTGACACCATTATAAATATAATTAATTTTTTAAAACGAAAATTAAGTAATCCCAAAACCCTAGCAGCTGGCAATGCTATAATAATAGATACTATAGTTACTAGAATACCTATAGTTAAACTATTCATTAAAGCTTTAATTACAGCAGGATTACTTGTCCATAAATCTAAAAACCCCTCTATAGATCTTTGTCCAGGCTTAGGAATTAGTTTTAATCTTACCCAAGCCTGTAAACTTAATTCTTTTGGTATAATTTGAGGATAGAACCAACGAAAAGAAAATGCATTTATAAAAAAAGCAATAAGTGGTAAGATCAATATTAAAGCACCTAAGTAAATTGCATAAACATTAATTTTCTTTAAATTATTATTCATTAGTCTTTCCTGATTTTAGCTTGAGTTAACCAAAAATAAAATACAACTAAGATCATAACTATAAGTGCTATAATTATGCTTAATGCCATACCCTCACTTCTTGCATTTAAATCAGGATTTAAAAAAAATTCAAATGCCATAACTGGTAACATTTGAGGATAAATAACTCCCAATAATGCAGGAACTTCATAAGCTCCAAAACTAAATGCAAATACAATTATAGATGCAGAAAACAAATTAGGCATTACAAGTGGTAAAATTACATAACGAAATCTTTGCCATCTATTTGCCCCTAAACTCTGAGCAAGTTCTTCAAAATTTTCTCCTAATGATTGAAGAACAGACATTAATATAATAAAGAAAAATGCAGCTTCTTTCCATATGTATGCTAATATTATTCCAAAACCATATTTATCTCTGACTAAAACAGGAAAATCACCAGGACTATTTATTAAACCTAATTGAGAAGCAAATCGAGCTAATAAACCACTCTGTGAAAAAACAAAAATCATCCCAACTGCTACAACTAAGTGGGGCATTGGTAAATTTAGAGAGTAAATAAAGTTACAAACAGTTTTAGCAAAAAAAGTTTTTCTTATTGCAAGTGCACCAAATAGTGCAAATACAGCTGCTAAAAAAGTACTAGCAAAACTAACCCATAGATTAAGCCCTAAACCTGTCCAGAAAAGTTTAGAATATCGCTCAGAAAACATAACATTATAATAAGCTGAAAAATTAATATCATATTTGCCTATAGCTGGTTGATAACCAAGACTTTGTAAAAAACCGTAAAATATTCCACCAAAAAATAAAGTAATTATAATTAAAAGAGGCGGGGTTAAAGATAATATAATTTTTAATCTTTCCCCGCCCATATTAAAATTTATTTAAGAAGTACGTTTGCTTCCCAATCTGCTTCAATTAAATCTTGATATTCTGCAGCAATGTCTGAAACAAGTGCTTTCGCTAAAATGTTTTGATCTTCTGCGGCATCACCTAGATTATTTTGAGCATCAGCTATTGCGGCTTTACCAGCTGCATCTGTTACTTTAGCTGTGCTAATACCCCATCCACAACAAAAACCATTTGCAGGTTGAACTTGTGCAGCTTGTAATTCAGGTTCTAGAACTAAATTAGCATATACTAGAGCAGCAGCTTTATTAGGAGCATTGTATGGAATTGCCCAATAATTAAAGTCTCCAATCATATTTTCATAAAATGCAAAAGCTCTTGAAGTGGGAGGAGTGGTGCCAGCTGTATTTGTTGGACCTGCACCTCTTGGCGATTGAGTAAAGTCTAAATCAACTTCACCGTTAGCAAATAGACTATGCATTTCTGCATTATCTTTTGGATAAGTTTCTCCACCTCTCCATAAATCATTTTCCCATGAGTTTAATAGTTCCCAAACTTTAGGTGCCCATTTATCATATAAATCTTGATTAAATGGTCCAACCCATTGTTCTTGTCCGCCACTTAACTCAAAGAAAATTTGTTTCACAAAGCGAGTCCCTACAAAACCACCTTTACCTGGTCTTATGTAAGTAAATCTTCCTGGATTTGATGAAATCCAATCACTAAGTTCAGCATAGCTTCTTGGCATATCATCATAATTACTTCTTGCTGAATCATACATGAAGTGAAATTGAGCACTAGACCATGGACTTTCCATTCCATCGACAGGTCTTCCAAAATCTAAATTAACTGCAGGGTTATCCCATGCAACAAATTCACTATTTGGTAAACCAGCAGCAAAAGGACCATAAAGTAAATTAGCTTGTTTAAGTGTCCAAAAGTTTTCACCATTGATCCATATCAAGTCTATACTTCCTCCATCACCAGTTACACCAGCTTCTTTTTCACTTAATACTTGGTTAACAGCATCAACAGTACCTTTTAATGGCACTCTATTAAGTGTAATATTATATTTTTCTTTTAAGGGTACTCCATAAAAATCATCAACAAATCCATTAATTGCATCTGAACCACCCCACATATAAACATTTACTTGACCACCATCAGCTGCTTTTACAACTTCATCCCAAGAACTAAATCCAGGAGCAGTTTCCGCAGTAACTAATTTTGAAAAAAGTAAACTGATTATAGTAAAAATAATAATTTTAAGTTTCATTTTTCCTCCAATTTAATAATCAAATAATATAATTATTTGATTCGTTATCCTTTGGTGAAATATAATCTACCAAAGGAATCTCGTCTACAAGCTTTAAATCATTCCAAGCTGCAAATTCTATCAATTCTTTACTTTGATCTCCTTGACCTACAGCATAATGATGTTCATGACCAATAATATTTAGTGTATTTATTAGGCTTTCTGCTGAAATTTGTTTTCTGTTTAATTTTGTCTGTTTGAACCACCCTCTAGTTCCATCATAACCCTTGTTTGTATGATTAAAAATTTCTGAATTTAATACTAATAATCTTTCTCCATTATTTCCAAGATATGTAGTAGTTGAGGATTGAGATTTAAATACTTGATCTCCTGCTATACCATACTTTTTTTCAGTTTTTCTTCCAAGAGTACTATGATCAACCCATTTAATTCCATCTTCATTAGCAAAATGTCTAGGAGATACACCACAATGCCACATTAATACAGCATTTGCATCAGTATCAAAAGTTGCTAAATCAAGGAGTGTAGAAGATTTTTTAGAACCTTCAATATAATTTAGCAAAAGCATACTAAGAGCTCCTTGCACATCTCCCTCACAAGAAACTGCTACACCATCTTCACTCCCCATCCATCCATAAGCCATGCATGGAGCTATATCATATAATTCTTGAAATTGAGACCAGCATTGAACTGCTAAAGCATCCCAATCATTTTCTTCTTTCATTTGTTTTAAAGCAAAATATACTCTTGTGACTCTATTAAATGAATCTTCATTAGAAACTTCAATTTTTGAGGCTACATTTTTAATTTTTTTAATTTCATTATCAATTTTTGTTTGATTAAAATTTTTAGCTTTGTCAATTAATTCTTTTATTGTGGCCTCTTCAATTTTTGAGCCAATATTTGTTTTAATTTTTTCTTTATCAACAATCATATTATCAAATCCTGGTGAAATACCACCAACAAAACCTATCTTGGACTGACTTAGTTTTTTTTGTGCAATTAAAGATTTTATTGTTATTAGAAATTTATTTTTAAATTCATTTGTGTTTCCATAATTATAAAACCATTTAGTTTTAATTTTTTTTTCATAAAGAATTTTTTTTATAATACCTAGATAATGACTAACTGATACTAAAGAATGTAATTTAACATCTCCTTCTTTTTCATTATCAGGTACAGCCCATAAACCCATTTTATCTACAATATTACATAATGGATATAGTTGTTCTCCTGCACTGCATGAACTCGTTTGTAAAAGTAAAAAATCAATTTTATTTTTAAAAAATTTTTCAGCTTCTATTGAATCTTCTTTTGAAAAAATTGTTTTTTGAAATGAAATTAATTCTACATCATAATTTTTTAATATTGTTTTTAGGTGTTCTTCAGATTTTTTTCTAACTTGTTGTTCTTCAGAATAATAAGGACTAATTGCAGTTGCTACATAACCTATTGTTAATATTTTCTTCATAATATTAATTATAGTAAATGTTATAATATTTGTATTGTCAATTGCTTTAAGAGCTATAATGTATTGACTTTTTTATGGTTGATCTGTTCAAATAATTTTCTTATTAAGAAGGTTGGTTTAATATAATATTAAATAAAAAAATGGATAAAAAAAAACTCAATTGGATTTATAAAAAACTATTTACAATTAGGTTTTTTGAAGAACGTATTAAAAAAATAGCAAAAGAAAAGACTGTACCTGGTTATCTTCATACTTGTATTGGGTCTGAAGCAATTTGTGTTGGAGTAATGGCAGCTTTAAATAATGATGATTGGATTTCTAGCACATACCGCAATCATGGTCATGCAATTGCGAAAGATTGTGATTTAAAAAAAATTACTTCAGAAATTTATGGAAGAAAAACTGGTATATGTAAAGGTAGAGGTGGCAGTATGCACATCAGTGATTTTGAAAGAGGTATGTTAGGATCATTTGGAATTGTTGCTGCTGGCCCACCTGTTGTGTTAGGCGCAGCTTTACAAGAAAAAATAAATAATGGAAAAAAAATGTCAGTTTCCTTTTTTGGTGATGGAGCAATCCATAATGGAGCATTTCATGAAGCAGCAGGTTTAGCCCAGTTGTGGAATATTCCAATGTTATTTGTTTGTGAAAATAATGGTTATGCAGAAGCTACTGCTACTGATTGGCATTTAAACACCAAAGAATTATCTGACATTTCAAAAGCTTACGATATGAAATCATATCAAGGAAATGGAAATGATGTTTTTGAAGTTTACAAAATTACAAAAGAAGCAATAATTGAATCAAAAAATAATGAAATTCCAATTTTTTTAGAATTTAAAAATTATCGTTTCTCAGGACAATATGAGGGTGATACACAACTATATCAACCTAAAGAAGAAATAGAAGAAGCTAAAAATAATGATCCAATAAAATTAGCTATAGAAAATTCGGTTAACCATGGGTTAAATGCAGACGAATTAGAAGAAATAAAAAATATAGCATTAAATGAAGTTAATGAAGCTTTTAAATATGCTGAGACCCAACCTTGGCCAGATCCTGAAGATGCACTTAAAGAAGTTTATGTAAGTTACCCAAAGGAAAATATTTAAATGACAATAAAGACAGTTAAAGAAGCAATTAATGATGCTTTAGTTCAATCTTTTGAAAATGATAAAAATGTAATTTTAATGGGAGAAGATATTGCCGGTGGTAAAGGAAGAGAGCAATATCAAGGAACTCAAGATGCTTGGGGAGGACCATTTGGTGTTACACAAGGATTGTTCACAAAATTTGGAGCCGAAAGAGTAAGAGATACTACAATTGCAGAAGCTGGTTTTTTTGGTGCTGCAGTTGGAGCTGCTATGACTGGTCTAAGACCTATTGTAGAATTAATGTATGTTGACTTTGCAGGAGTTTGTTTTGATCAAATGATGAATCAAGCTGCTAAAGTAAGATATATGTTTGGAGGTAAGCAAAAAGTTCCTATGGTAGTCCGAACTGTTGTAGGTGCTGGATTTAGAGCCGGTAGTGAGCATTCTCAAACTTTATATAGTTTGTACACACACATACCTGGTTTAAAAGTAGTTGCTCCTTATGATGCTTATGATGCGAAAGGACTTCTTTTGGCTTCTATTCAAGATGACGATCCTGTAATTTTTATGGAACACAAAAGACTGTATATGACTAAATGTGAAGTTCCAGATGATTTAAAACCTATACCACTTGGTAAGGGCAGAATTAGAAAATCAGGAACTGATATAACTATTATAGCTATTCAGAGAATGAATTTATTTGCTGAAGAAGCTGCAAAAAAATTAGCTGAAGATTCTATAAATTGTGAAATTATAGATCCAAGAACTTATTCTCCATTAGATGAAGAGTTAATATTTGAATCTGTTAAAAAAACTGGAAAAGTAATAGTTGTTGATGAATCAAATCCCAAATGTTCTTTAGCTTCAGAAATTACTTCGTTAATATCTGAAAAATGCTTTTCTGATTTAAAGTCTCCAGTTGCAAAAATAACAGCACCTCATACACCAGTTCCTTTTAGTCCTCCAATGGAAGATTATTATATTCCATCTGCGGAAAAAATTATAAATGTAGCAAAAAATTTTTAAGATGCTTATTAAAATTATTAAATAAATAATGTCTATACCTAAACATATAATCAACAAATTTCCTAAATTGAGTAATAAAGAGCTTATATATAATTTATCTTTACCAATTGGAAAAAACAAAATGATACTTGATACTGATACTGCTAATGAAATTGATGATCAATTTGCTTTAACATGGGCTTTACTTTCTAAAGACAAAATTGAATTATTAGGAGTTACTGCTGAACCTTATTCATTTCAACATCATAAAGAAGAATTAAATCAAGCATATGATATAATAACTAATAAAAAAATAATTGATGATTCAAATAAAGAATTAGTTTCTGATTATTATAATTGGGTAAATGGATTAATAGAATCTAAAAAACATCCAAATGAAATATACTTCGATACTCCAGAAGAGGGGGTAGAAAAAAGTTATCAAGAAATTATAAATATTTTTAATAAATTAGATATGAATTATAATGGAAAAGTTTTTAGAGGTTCACCAACGTACCTTGAAAGTTTTGATAAACCTATAGAAAGTGAATCTAGTCAATTTATAATTGATATGTGTCTTAAATACCCTAATGAAAAAATTTATATTTCAGCAATAGGTTGTCTTACAAATATAGCTTCTGCATTACTTCTGAAGCCTGATATTATTAGAAATATGGTTGTTGTTTGGACTTCTGGATTTCCTACATATAGTTTTAATCATAATAAAAATTCATTGAACTTAGTTCAAGATGTTTATGCATCACAATTACTTTTTGAATGTGGAGTTGCAAATGTATATCTTCCTGGCTTTAATGTAGGAGCACAACTAACTTTATCTCTTCCTGATATGAAAGAATTTGTAAGAGGAAAAGGCGAAATTGGAAATTATTTATATTATTTATATACTAATAACCCTCTTCATAAGCAAAGAGGTATTATTGATCAAACATGGAGGACATGGGTTATATGGGATGTTATTAATATCGCTTGGTTAATAAATCCCTCTTGGGTGCCATCAACTATTATTCAAACTTCTTTTTTAGATGATAATCTCTATTGGGCTAAACAAGATAATACACATTTAATGAGAGAAGCTTATGGTGTTAATAGAGATGAAATTTTTCATGATCTATTTAAAAAAATTGATTTGTTAAAATGAAATTAGGTGTCCACTCAGCTATATTTGTTAAAGAATGGTCAGAAGATATAAAGCCATATATTAAAAAATGCAGTGATGCTGGTTATAAATCAGTTGAAGTATCTTTATTAGGACAAGATTTTTATAAAGCAAAAGAAATAGGAAAATATGCTAAAGATTTAAATATTGAGATTACTTGTACTACTGGATTGTCTAATGAAGAAGATATTACAAGTGAAGATTTAGATATTCGTTTAAAAGGTATTGATAAATTAAAAGAAGCTATTGAAATTACCTCTTTAATGGGTTCTAAATTATTAACAGGAGTAATTCATTGTGCATGGGGAGTTAGTAAAGATTGTGGTTTTAATAAAGAAAGAAAATTTCATAACTCAGCTGATAGTATACAAAAAATTATCAATTTATTAGATCAAGAAAATATTAAATTAGGAATAGAGCCTTTAAATAGATATGAGACAGATTTTATTAATACTGTAGAAGAAGGTCTTTATCTTTGCTCTCTTGTAAATCATCTTAAAGTAGGTTTATTATTAGATGTTTACCATATGAATATTGAAGAAAAAAATATTGTTTCTTCAATTAGAAAAGCAAATAAAAAGATATTTCATATACATATTGCTGAAAATGACCGAGGCATTCCTGGTTCAGGTAGTATTGATTTTGAAAATATTTTTAAAACTTTAAAAGAAATAAATTATTCTAATAATATTACATTAGAGATGTTTATTCAGGCTAATAACCCGACTAGTAAAGACTTATTTACTTGGAGAAATATTGAGAAAGATCCTTATGATGCGATTAAAAAATCTTATTCTTATTTAATTCAATATTTATAATGATTGAGTTTCATAAAAATTGGTTACACAGATCATATTTAGTAATTAAAGATAAATACAAAGAAATTGATAGCTTAGATCAACAAATTGGAGATGGTGATCATGGATCTACTATTTTAAGAGGTCTTGACAAAGTTGTAAATAATTTCGAAAATATTGATATAAATAATGAAGTCGATTTTATGTCCGAAGTTTCTAGGTTAATGAGAATATCTATGGGCGGAGCATCAGGTATTTTAATGACAATCTTTATTAAAGAATCTACTAATTTAAATATTAATAATATTCATAAATCTGTTTTAAATATTTTTTCATCAACTATTGAAAAAATTAAAAAAAGAGGAAAAGTTAATATCGGGGACAAAAGTATTTTAGATATTTATTATCCTTTACATGTTAAGATAAATAATGAAGATGATTTTTTAATTGATGAGATTTTTTCTTCAATTGATTCATCACTTCAAAATACAAAGAATATGGAAGCAAAAGTTGGTAGGGCAAAATTTCTTGATACAAAAGGAGTAGGAGTAATTGATCCTGGAGCCTTTTCCACCTCAATTATTTTAAAGGAATTTTTTAGAGAAATATTTAATGAAAAAAATAATTAATTTAAAAGAAAACATAGTTAATGATATGCTAAATGGATATGTCAAAGCAAATTCTGACAGAGTTAAATTTTTTGAACCAAATAAAAGATTAATAATTAGAAAAAATCCAAAAAATATAAGTAAAATTCCTCTTTTAATTGGAAATGGTTCTGGACATGAGCCAATTGCTTTAGGCTGGATTGGTGAAGGGTTATTGGATGCAAATGTGGTAGGTGATATTTTTTCTGCACCATCCGGTGATTTAATTCTTGAAGGAATTAAATTATTTAAATCACATCCAGGAATAGTTTTATTAATTTCTAATCACGCAGGTGATGTGATGAATGGTGAAATGGCTATTGAATTAGCAGAAGATGAAAATATTAATGTTAAAGCATTAATAATGTATGATGATATTGCCTCTGCCCCAAAAGGTAAAGAAAATGAAAGAAGAGGAGGGGCAGGAACTACCTTTATATATAAGATCTTGGGTGCTTTATCTGAAAATGGTGAAAATCTTGAATCTTTAATAAGTATGGGGAAAATAGTTCGAGATAATACTAGAACATTATCTGTAGCTATCAGTCCAGGAGTATCACCAATTAGTGGAAAGAAAATTTTTGAAATTGCTGAAGATGAAATTTTTATTGGAATGGGAGTGCACGGAGAATCTGGTTATGGTAGACAAAAAATTGATAATTCAAAAAAAATTGTCTCAACAATGCTAGATAAAATTTTTGATGACTTTTCATATTCTAATGGTGATATTTTAATACCATTTGTAAATGGTTCTGGCGCAACAACATTAATGGAATTATTAATAATTTATAATGATTTAGAAGAATATTTAACAAAATATAATATCAAAATCTATAAACCTTTAGTTAATGAGTACATTACAACTCAAGAAAGTGCGGGTTTTTCTATTTCACTCTTAAAGTCAACTGAAGAAATGAGAAATCTTTGGTCTCAAAAAACTTCTGCACCTTATTTTCATTTATGAAAAATAAGAATATTGAACATTTACTTAAAAACAATAGGTTTTGTGCTTTAGCTATAGATCAAGGAACAAGTCTTAAAAATTTAATAAAAAATAAAAAAAAGAATTTTTTAACAGAAGATTATTTTAATTTTAAAAAATATATTATTAGTAATTTATCTAATCATGTATCTTCTATTTTATTTGATTATGATACATATATACATGACAGCATCTATAAAAACTTAGAAACTCAAAAAATAATAGCATATGAAGATGATGCCTATAATATAGAAAATCTAGAAAAAATTACAAAACTTCCAACTAAAAATTTTGATCATCTTTTGAATAATTTCGGAGCCTTAAAGTTTTTTATGTATTATAATCCAGACTCAAACAGATCTATCAATGAAAAAAAGAAATTATTAATTATAAAAGTTAGTGAAATTTGTAAGAATTACAACTTGCCTTTTTTATTTGAACCACTTTTATATTTTGATGATTCATTAGGTTACAATATTGAAGAATTTTATAAAAGAAAACCTCAACATGTATCTTATTTCTACAAAGAATTTTCTAAGCTAAAATATTCTATAGATATTATTAAAATTGAATTTCCATTTAATGAATTTGAAGTAAAAGGTTTTGATAACGATAATTCTTACAATTGGTATTCATTTAAAGATTGTGAAAAATTGTTAAAAGATACATTTATGGACTTCTCTACTCCATTTGTTTTTCTAAGTGCCGGTATGAATTTTAATAATTTTTACAAATCACTGTCTTTAGCTAAGTCTTCTGGTATAAACTTTTTGGGTTTTTTATGTGGAAGGTCAATTTGGTATGATGCAATTGATATTTTTGCAAATTCAAATCAGGAAATGTTTATTAACTGGATTAAATATGAAGGTAAAAATAGAATAACTAAATTAATTTCTGCAATTTAATTAAAGGAGCAAATAAATGAGTAAAGTTGGTTTTATTGGAGTTGGAACAATGGGATGTCCCATGGCAACAAACATAATTTCTAAAGGCAATGATTTAAATTTTTATGATCCATATGTTCAAGATGATAGTATAACTAAATTAACAGACATAGGAGCCATTCATTGCACTTCATTAAAAGATCTTTTAAATGATAGAGATTACGTAATCACAATGTTACCAAATGGAAATAATGTTAAAGAAGTATGTTTGAGTGATAATGGTTTGTTAAAACAGGATATGAAAGATTACATTTATATTGATATGAGTACAATTTTACCTACAGATTCCATTGATATAAATAAAGAATTTAAAATGCATAATATTCTTATGTATGATGCTCCAGTAGCTCGATTAGTAAGTAATGCAATTGATGGAACTCTATTAATTTTAGTGGGGGGTGATCAAGATAAGTTTGAAATCATAAAGCCATTACTTGAAACTATGGGTAGTGATGTTGTGTATTGTGGTAAAAGTGGTTCAGGAAGCAAGATGAAAATTATTAATAATTATATGTCAATTGTTTCAAATATAGTTACTGCTGAAACTCTATCATTAGTTAAAAAATCTGGTATAGATTTAGATTTAGCAATAAATCTACTTACAACTACAGCAGCAGGTAAAGGACATTTAAATGTTAGTTATCCAATAAAAGTTCTTAATAATGATGTTACTCCAGGATTTAAAAATAGCCTAGCATTAAAAGATCTTAAACTCGCACTTGAACAAGGTTCATTGGATGGAATTAACTTAAATACAGGAAAAACTGCTTTAAAAGTGTACGAAGATGCAGATAAAACTTCTTATAAAGATTTAGATTGGACCTCTATGTTTAATTACATAAAAGAAATTAACGATCTTGATTAGAATAAATAAAATCAAAATTTATCATCTTGAATATAAACTAAAGAAATATGTTTATACTTCTTTTGGAGTGATGAAAAAAAGACCTGCATTAATAATAGAGCTAAAAGATAAATATAATAACATTGGATTAGGTGAAATTTGGTGTAATTTTCCTAGTGATGGTGCTTTATATAAATTTAATCTATTAAAAAATATATTTGTAAATAAGATTAAGAATACTAATATTTATGATCCCTCTGATATTTCTAAAATTTTTTTAGATGTAAGGTCTATATTTGTTCAATCAAATGATCTTGGTTCTTATGATTCAATATTATCAGGATTCAATTGCGCTTTATGGGATTTATTTTCAAAAAATAAAAAAAAACCTTTGAATAAATTAATTAACGACAGAGCTACAAATAAAATTAGTTTATATGCTAGTGGTATAAATCCAGACGAAGCTACAAAAAGTATAGAAAAGGCTAGGAAATTAGGAATTAAATCATTTAAAATTAAAATAGGTTTTAATAATAACTTAGACTTAAATTTAATAAAAAAAATAATGCTTTTTTGTAATAAAAATGAAAACCTTATGTTTGATGTTAATCAAGGTTGGGATATAAATAATGCAAAAAAATATTTAAAAATTCTAAAAAAATTTCCAATATATTGGATTGAAGAACCAGTTTCTGCTTTAACAAAAGATCGTGATTATTTAGAATTGATAAATTCAAGTAAAATTTCTATTGCACTTGGAGAAAATATTTCAAATGAAGAAAAATTTATTAATTTTTTAAAAAATAAAAAAATAAAATTTATCCAACCAGATATTACTAAATATGGCGGTTTGTCTTTTATCATTAAAAATTTTAATTCAAATATAAATAATAAATTATATTTACATTTTTTAGGTAGCGCTGTAGGTATGATAACTTCTGCCCATCTAATGAGTGCTATTAATAAAAATGGACTATTAGAAACTGATTTAAACACTAACCCATTAAGAGATTCATTATTTAACGAAAAATTAAGCATATCTAATGGTATACTTAATCTTAATCAAATACCTGGTATTGGATTTACTTTAAATAAAAATTTAATAGGTAAATATTTAGTTAATTTATTAAAATAGACTTTAAGAAATCAAGATTTTCAATTAATCTTCTTAATTCGCTGGGATCTAAACCTTTAATATTATCTTTAAATAAATTTTGATAATCAAGTGTTGCTACTCTGTCAGTGTATATTTCTTTCAAAGATAATGTATTTGAGTTATCATAATCATAATTACCAATTAATATTTTAGAAATTGCAGGAAAAAATAATGAAGTAGTTGTGTAAGTTACAAACCCAATATCTCTGTCCTCTCCAACTCTTTTATCTATAAATGTAAAATAAATTAAAATTCTTGCAGCTCGTGTAAGTTCCGCAATGGATAATTCTTCATCTGATGATACATCTAAAAAATCAAATGTTTCATTTATACATTCTTGTGGATTTGAATCATTAGTGCATGTTTCAATAAGATTTGAATTCATCAAACTAACAATTTCACCATAAATAATTTGATAAATACTTGGAATAAATTGACATTCTTCATAAACACTAAAATCATTAGAATTCAGAAAAGAGTAGTCTATTCCATCCCATTCATCAGGAGGAGTTAATTCCATTAATTGATTTTGAGTATTTTTTTTTAAAAAATAATAATAAGAACCATCCAATTCACCCCATTTGTATGCAGTCCAACCCTGAACTTCAGAAGTTTTAGACATATTCAAACCTACATAATCTTCATCAATCCAAAGACTACTATTTTTACCAATAATATGAACTTGAAGTTCAGATTCACAATCTGGACTCCAAATTCCTTGAATATTATTGGGAAATTCATTTTCAAAAATTAATTCTGCTCTTAAAGGATTAAAAAAGAAGAAAATTAAAAAAAAAATAAATACATTAACCTTCATAGGGAGCTACTCTTATGTCATTTCCATAAATAATTACCACTCTTTGACCTTTGGTAATTGATTCTTTATCACCCTGAACAAATGCTTTATCTTGATTAACTTGGCATGAACTAATACTTTCGCTACATTCATCGATAGTTATAATATATTGAAAACCATTATGATTACCAAGGGTTGCTTGAATCACAGTTCCTGCTGCTACACCACCTAATGTTCCAAAAACAACAGCTATATCTTGGCATTTTGTTCCTATAATTTCTTCTTCACCACAAACTTGAGTGCCTAACAAACCACCAATCATTCCTCCTGCAGTTGCACCTATCCAATTAGATTCACCTTTAATATTTACAGGTGATGATGATTTAATTACCCCATATTCTATAGCCATAACTTTCTGAGTATCTGAAGATTTAACTGTTGTTGGTGAAGTATTAGAACAGGAATATAAAAAAAAGATCGTTATAATGGTAATTATTTTAATCATTTATTAGTTATAATAATTTTTTTTAAAAAATAACACAATATTTTATAAATATGAAAAAAATAAGGAAATATTAATCATTATTAATAATATAATAAGGCTGGTTTGATAAATTCTTGTTAATACCTGGGCAAAACAATGAAATATTATTATCAATTAATTCAAAATAATATTGAATAGGAAATTCGCTACTAATATTTTTTTTTAAAATTTTTCCAAAGTATTTATTATTTTTTAATATTAAAATACTTTTTTTCCATTTATAAGATTGATTTACATTACGAAAATTTACATATAATTTTTTGATATCTCTTTTTTTGTAATCTAAATAAATCTCAATATTTCCATTATTCTTTATATTAATTTTATGTTGAATTTTAAACTGCTGATTATTTTTCCAATTTTTAATTTTATCAGAATTTTTAAAAACAAATTTTTTAGATTTGTTATTTTTTAAAATATTTTTCATTTTAATTATATCTGCTTTAATAGCAGGTAATCTATCATCCCATCTTCCTCTAAGCCAACTTTGTGGCCCATAGGTTAGATCTTTAAAATAATATTTTCTTGAAATATTTGAAGCAGCATACCATGCATTATATGCCATATTATAGTATTTTAATGCACTTTTCCCAATATATTGATTTTTTGATTTTATATATAATTCCCAATAACATGATGATCTGATTTTATATGAAAAAAAAATACCTATAGATGATAATATTTTTATATCAATTTCTAATCTTCTAAATTCTTGTGAATTTAGATTTCTATTTTTTTTTAAAGCTTTTAATAAAAATTTATTGGATTTTAATGAATATTCTTTTAACCAATTTGACATTGTTATTGGAGAATATTTTTTGATAATACTATTTTTATATATACAAGTTGCAAAATCAAAAGGTGACATAATTAATTGAGGATCTTGACTAGTTGCCATTCCAAATCTACTAGGTTTATGCAAATCATAACTATAGGGCAGGTTCGGTGCTTTTTCTACTGTACTCATATTTTCATATATTTCAGGCCAATACGAGTTGTTAGACGCCGATACCCCATGAACTAATGTAAAAAAAGGTAATATTTTGCTAGAATATGATAGTGAATTAATTAAATCTTCTGAAGCTTTACCAAATTTTTTTTTGAAATATCTTCCATAATTATCATCATCTGTCTTATAATTATATACGCACCTTCCCCAAACCTTGTATGTGTAAATATACTTTTGCCAATCATATTTTGTTCTTAATTTTTTTTCAGAGTAATTAAATCTTCCATTTTTTATTCCAGTTCCCATCCTTCCTTTAAAAGAAAGTGGTTCACAAAGTTCTACTCCTAATGAATTGCAAAAAGATGAATGTTTACCATATCCTCTAGCTAAATGAGGATCTCCCCAAATTAATACTCTTTGTGTTCCAGGCCAAATTCGAAATAAAATACCATATTTCCTTTTATAAGTTAGTAAGTCTCCATAACTGTATCTAAGAAATTTTCTTTCACCTTCGCTAAATATCCATTTTTTATCTACTTTAATTTTTGGGGGCATTTCTTGTTTTCTGATTGAAGTTTGATGATAGGGTAGCCCCATGTGTTCAGCAATGTATTTAGGTGATACTGTAACATCATGTGTTACATTAAGAGCAAGATTAATTAATTTATTGTCTATACCTTTTGCATGTAAATCTAGGTTGATATTCCTTCTTATTTTTTTTATTGCATTAAAATATATTTCCCAAAATTTATAATCTCTTTCTGGTATACCGCATTCAACATGAACTCTAAGAGTTATGCCACTTATACTTGGACAACTTTTAAGTATATTCAATAAAGAATCTCTGCAGTATTCAGCATAGTTTTTTGGGATATTTTTAATTTGGTAATTTGCATTTGGTACATTATTAAAATCATAACGCTGAGTCCATATTGCTAATTGAAAATCTAATCCTCTTTTTGAAGCTTCATCACTGATGAATTTTAACATTTTTAAATTTTTATCTCTATGCTTTTTCTTTATGCCTTCAGCATAAATTTCATAACCTTGGGGTTTAACTAAAAAAGGATAAGCTAAATAAAAGTATACATCTTTAATAAATTCATTTCCATAAGGATAATTATATTGCATACCCAGTGTAAAAGTAAATCTATTAAAACGATTAGAAATAAGCATATCTAAATATTCTCTCCACATAGTTTTATTATAAAACCATTTTAAATCTTCAATATCGCTTTCAAAACATTTGGAAATACTTCTAATTTTAGTTTTGGGAGATTCAGATGTTTTTTTAAAAATTTTTTTTAAATTTAATTTTTTTTCAATTCTATTTTCAATTCTATCTGCTATTTCAGTAATTGCATAAATTAACCCCCTAGTATCATATCCATATATTATAACTTTACTAAAATCTTTTTTAATTGGGTTAATTAA
>CACKTS010000012.1 GCA_902603095.1 uncultured Alphaproteobacteria bacterium | reverse complement strand
TTTGCACCTCTCTCATCATAGGCTTTTGCAACTGCATAGCCTATTCCACTTGAAACACCGGTTACAAGTATATTTAAATCTTTAAATTTTTTATGTAGCAGCTCTCCCCCCATCAACTAATAAACCAACACCTGTAATAAAAGAAGCCATATCAGAAGATAAAAACAAGACAGTTTGTGCTAATTCATACGGGCTTGCCACTCTTCCTAAAGGAGTAATAGTTTTCCATTTTTGTTTTAAAGCTTTTTTGTTTTTTGTTTTTTTTAAATTCCTTTCATTCATAGGTGTATCAATGACTCCAGGACATACAGCATTTACTCTAATATTTTTACTTGCATACTCAATTGCTAATACTCTAGTTAAAGACATAACACCACCTTTTGAAGCTGCATAACTCAAATTACCACCTACATTTGCAAAAGCACTTATTGAGCTATTATTAACAATACATCCTTTTTTATTTTTTTCCATAATCTTAAGTGCATATTTTGAAGACAAAAAAACTCCTTTTAAATTAATATTAATTACTTTTTCAAATATTTTAGTTTCTAACTTGTGAGAAGGCGTAACTGCTTGTTCTATTCCAGCATTATTAAATACTGTATCTATTGTTTTGAAATTTTTAATTATGTATTTGTACAATAATTTTACTTCTTTTTCTTTACTTACGTCAGCTTGAAAGAAATATGTTTTTAAACCGCTTTCTTTTAGTTTTTTTTGAGTACTAAGCCCTTTTTGTTTATTTACATCACAAAATATTACAGTAGCACCTTGTTGAGCAAAAGTTTCTACTGTTGCTTTACCAATGCCAGTTGCTCCTCCAGTTACTAAAGAAATCTTATTTTTTAAAATCATGATTTTAAGTTAATTTAATTTTTAAATAAATACATATACAATTTGTATTTTTAATGATGACAAATTGTATGCACTAATAATTAATTCCCAAAAATCAACATTATCTTGTTTTCTATTATTTAAATTATTAATTAAAATGTTAGTTTAACTTAATGTACGATTTAAAAAAACATTATCTAGCTGATGAAAAAATTATTTTAAATAAAATCTCTAGTGTTCTAAAAAAAGGTGTTTTGGAAATGGGAGAGGAGGTTGAAAAATTTGAAGATAATTTTAAAAAATATTGTAATGCTAAATATTGCATAACAGTTTCTTCTGGATCAATGGCTTTATTGCTTTCTTTAAAATCTTTAGGATTAAAAAAAAATGATGAAGTAATTACCGTAGCAAATTCTGATATTCCAACCAGTCATGCCATCTCTTTAGTTGGGGCTAAAATAAAATGGGTTGATGTGAATGAAGATACACTAAATATTGATGAAGAAAAAATTGAGCAAAGTATAAATAGAAAAACTAAAGCAATATTACCAGTACATTTATTTGGAAACCCATGTAATATGAGCAAAATTTTATCAATCGCAAGAAAATACAAGCTCAAAATAATTGAAGATGCTTGCTTAGCTACAGGAGCTGAATATAAAAACAAAAAAATTGGTTCTTTTGGAGACTTAACAGTATTTAGTACAAACCCTGGTAAAATATTAGATGGTATAGGTCCTGGAGGAATTATAACTACTAATAAAAAAAATTTATATGATAAACTTAAACAATTAAGAGATTACGGTAGAAAAAAAAGACCAGGTAAATGGCCAGTCAAATCATATTTAGTTGGTTATAATTCTAAACTTTCTACAATAAATGCTGCAATTTTAAATATAAGATTAAAACATTTAGATGATTACGTTATTAGAAGAAATTATAATGCTGGTTTATACAAACATTTATTAAATTCAGAAAAAATTAAAATTCAAAAAATATTGCCTAATGCTAAGTCTGCTTGGAGAAATTTTCCTATAAGAGTAAAAAATAGAAATATAATTTATAATAAAATTTATTCCAAAAACTCTAATGTAAAGCTTAATTATTTACCACCTAATCACAAAGATAATTGTTATATTAATTTGAGAAGTGTAAATAATTTGAAAATAACTGAAAAAACAAGCTCAGAAATAATCAATCTTCCATGCCATCCTTATATGGATGAAAGTGAAATTACAAAATTATCAAAAGATCTTCTAAAAATAATCAATTAATATTTCATTTTTATAATTTTATTTTTTCTAATAGATTCGTATATTGCATCAACAATTTTAACTGAATTTATACCGTCATCAAGATTAACAAGCGGAGGTTTTTTAGTTTTAATTGACTTAATGTATGATTTGGCTTGTATATTAAAACTATAATTAGGGCCATTTTTTTTGTAGTAATTTGAATAATCAAATTTTTTAAATTTATTATTACTTATTAATTCAAAACCTTTTCTTATGTTAATATCAACTTGTCCTGAACTACCAAAAATCTTTGTTTCCCACTTTGGAGTCGTAACGTATGGCAAGAAAGTAGCAATCAAATTTGCGAAAACACCATTTTTGAATTTTAGTGATATATTAATCACATCCTCTACATCTATATTTTCATTAATATTTGTTTTATTTGCAAAAACATTATCAATTTTTGAATCTGCAATAAAACATATTTTGTCTATACTGTGTATGGCATTATATAATAAAACCCCACCGCCTGATATTTTTTTGTTATCTATCCAATTAGGTAAATGATTATTTTTTTGAGAAATCATTGTTTCTGAAATAAATTTTACTTTGCCAATTTTTTTATTATCAATAATTTTTTTTGCATTTAAGACTTCTTTTCTGTAGCGATGAACAAAGCTAATTGAATGAATTAAATTTTTTTTTGAAATATATTTATTAATAATTTTTAATTCTCTTGTATTTAAAACCAAAGGTTTTTCTATAAGTAAGTTGATATTATTTTTACAACATAACTTTATTGGCTCTAATCTAAAAGAATGTGGTAATGCTATAATAATAAAGTCTGGTTTTAAACTAATTATACCTTCTAATTTCTTGAAATGTTTAACATTAAATTTTTTTTCAAATTTTTTTGCTTTTTTTAAATCAAATTCTGTAAAACCCAACAGCTTAACATTTTTGATATTATTAAAAGCATTAAAATGTCTTAAACCTGCCTGACCAATTCCTAGTATTCCGTATTTCATTAATAATTTGATAACAACTTATCAACTTTTTTTGATTTAATAAAACTTTTCTTGTTAATTGTTTCTCTATAAGTGATGTAAACTATCGAAATAAATATCATTATAGCACCAATCCAAACCCAAATATCTGGTATTTCGTTAAAAAATATGAAACCTATTATTGAGAGCCAAATTAATTTGTTAAATTGTATTGGCATTATTAATGTAATTTCACCCATTTTTAATGATTGTGCCATAAATAATTGTGTCAAAAAACCTGCAACAGCCACTATAAAAAAAATAAAAATCTCATATAAATTAATGCTATCCCAAAAAAACAATGCAATCAAAAAAGTTGGTGGAGTCATAAAAGCCATATGATAAAAAGTTGTTGTTAGGCTAGTATCTTTTTCCATAAGTTTTTTTACAATTATAATAACAAATGAAAAACTAATTGCAGCTGACAAAAGCCAAAGAGCCCCTGTTTCAAGAGGAATAAAGCCCGGTCTAATTACTACAAGGATCCCAATAAAACCAATTATTAAAGCTGTTATTCTTTGCATTTTTATAACTTCTCCTAAAAAAATTATAGCAAGTAATGTTGTAAATAATGGTGTAGTAAATCCAATAGCGGCTGCTGTTTCTAAATGTAAAGTTGCGATAGCTGTAAACCAACTTATCATTGAATATACGTTTATGGTGCATCTTAAAAGTTGTAGTTTAATACTGCTAGTTTTCCAAGAATTTGGATGATTATAAATCATAAATGGAATCATTATTAAAACACCAAAAAGACATCTATAAAATGCAATAATAAAAGGATTTAATTCATAAGAAAGAATTTTTATACCTGTAACCATAATTGCAGCTGTTGTTGTTCCCAAAAGAGATAAAATTATTACTATTACTTTATTACTAATCTTCATGTTCTAAATAATTTTTGAATAGTTTAATTGCAATTTATAGCACATCTATCTACCCAATGATCTTGTGCTACTTCAATTAAACCCATTTCAATATTAGCCTCCTTGTTATCTTTTGAGGCATGTGGACATCTTGTTCTAAAAACACATCCTGATGGAGGATTGATAGGACTAGGTATATCACCCTTTAATAAAATTTTATTTTCATTTTTTCTAAAAATTTGAGGAGCAGTTTCAATTAAAGATTTTGTATAAGGGTGTCTTGGATTTGAAAAAAGATTTTTTGTACTAGCGACCTCTACGATATGTCCCAAATACATTACCATGACTCTATCAGCTATTTGATTAATTACAGAAAGATCATGAGATATAAATAAGATTGTAAGTGAGTATTTTTCTTTTAATTCTAAAATCAAATTTAAAATTTGTGCTTGAATAGTAACATCAAGAGCAGATACAGGCTCATCAGCTATTATAAACTTAGGGTCTAAAACTAAAGCTCTAGCAATTCCTATTCTCTGTCTTTGTCCACCTGAAAACTCATGAGGGTATCTATTTAAATGTTCCTCTTGAAGCCCAACTTCTTTAATTATCGATTTAACCTTATTATAAATTTCTTGTTTGTTCATAGTTGTATGTATTTTTAAACCTTGTGAAATAATATCAACTATTTTTTTTCGAGGATCAAGACTTGCATATGGATCTTGAAAAATAATTTGGAAATCCTTTCTAAGTGATCGCATATCTTTTTCGTTAAAGTTTAATATGTTTTTATTATTATAAAAAATTTCACCTTCAGAAGGTTCGATTAACCTTATAATCGATCTGCCTAAGGTAGTTTTGCCTGATCCAGACTCACCAACTAAACCAAGTATTTCTCCTTCAGGTATATCAAAAGTAACACTTTCTACAGCTTTTACATCACCACTTTTGGAATTAAAAAATCCACTTTTAATTGGAAAGTATTTTTTTAAATTTTTAATTTCAATCATCTTTATGTTCTTAAGTGTCCACAATTAACACCACATCTGTCTACCCAATGTCCAGGCTTAACTTCAATTAAACCCATTTCAATATCTCCTTCTTTACCGTTAGATGAAGCATTTGGGCATCTAGTTCTAAAAACACACCCTGATGGAGGATTAATAGGGCTTGGAATTTCTCCCTTTAAGACCTGAATTTTTCTTTTTTCTTCTGTAATTTGTGGAGCAATATCAATAAGGGATTTTGTATAGGGATGTATTGGATTTGAAAAAATTTCATTTGTTTCTGCAATTTCCATTGTATTTCCAAGATACATTACCATAACATAGTCTGAAATCTCTGATACAACTCCCAAGTCATGTGTAATAAATACAATAGACATCCCAAGCTTTTTTTGGAGTTCTTGCATTAATTCAATGATTTGGGCCTGAATAGTAACGTCTAATGCTGTAGTTGGTTCATCAGCAATTAGAATTTTTGGATTACAAGATAATGCCATTGCTATCATGGCCCTTTGTCTCATTCCACCTGAAAGCTCATGAGGAAATGAGTTAATTCTTTTTTGTGGCTCAGGGATTCCAACTAAATCTAACATTTCAATGGCTATTTTTCTTGCATCTTGTTTATTTTTATTTTGATGTAGCATAATAACTTCTGAAATTTGAAATGCCAGATCGTAGACAGGATTTAAACTTGTCATTGGTTCTTGAAATATCATTGAAATATTATTTCCACGAATTTTTCTCATTTCTTTTTCTTCAAGAGTAAGAAGGTCTTGTTCGCTAAATATAATTTTACCTCTATCAACTTGTGCTAAATTATTAGGTAATAAACCCATAATAGATAATGCTGTTATTGATTTACCTGACCCAGACTCTCCAACTATTGCAAATGTTTTACCAGATTCAAGATCAAAAGAAACTCCATCTACTGCCTTCACTATTGAATTTCCAACAGAAAAATGAGTTTTAAGATTTTGAACACTTAGTAATTTTTCACTTTTCATATTTTATTACCTATCAATGGAGAAACAAAAGAATTCATATTTATATTCTTATAAAATTTATTTTTATCATAAACAATCTTTCCGTTTACAAGTGTTGTTTTAATATTGCCTTGAAGCCTATCACCAAAATATAGGTGTGCACATCTTTTTCCTTTAGAAACTAATTTTTTTGAACTAACAAACCATTTTTCTTTTAAATCTAATATTACTAAATCAGCATCAGCTCCTTTCTTAATGATTCCTTTTTTTGGATATATGTTAAATCTTTTAGCAGGATTGATACACATTAACTTAATTACTTCTTTGAGGGTTATCTTTTTTTTTGACACAGCATCTAACATTAATGGTAACATTAATTCTGCACCAGGAGAGCCGGGAGGCGCTATTAAAAAATTTTTCTTTCCCTTTAATTTTTCTTTATAAGAAAATGAGGCATGATCTGATGCTATAATAGTTAATGTCTTATTTTTTAGAGCTTTCCATAATTTATTTTGATCAATACTACTTCTTATAGGAGGATTTATTTTACCAAATGGGCCAACCTTAATAACATCTGTTTCAGTTTTAAATAAATAGTGCGGACATGTTTCAGCACTTATATCTTGACCTTTTTTTTGGAAATACGAAATTATATCTAAAGATAGCTCGGATGTTACATGTGCTATATGAATTTTAGTTTTTACTAAAGCATTTAAATTAAGTATTTTTGATATAGCTATTGCTTCTGCAATTGCTGGTCTGGTTTTATTATGAATTTCAGGATTTGATTTTTCAAATTTATCTTCATACTTTTTGAAGTAATTTAATAAATTTTGATCTTCAGCATGAAAAATTGTTATTAAGTTAGATTTTTTTGCATGTCTCAATGCATCTAATATTTCACCTTCTTTTGTAAAACATAGTCCATCAAATTCTGATTTTCTATTAGGGGGAGCGGCTATAGTAAAAACTTTAAATGCAATTGCTCCGCAATTTATTAAATTCTTTAAATTAGAGTTTGTTAATCTTCCTAAAGCAGGGATAAAAGCAAAATTAATTAATGTATTATCAGAAAAATGTTTTTTTCTTTTGTTAAAAACTTTTGCATTAGACATGCATGGATTGCTAATAGGCATTTCAAATAAAGTTGTTATTCCTCCCTTGGCTGCTGCTTTTGTTTCACTTTCAACAGTACCTCTTTCAGGAAAAGAAGGGGCTCTTACGTGAAAATGAACATCTACAACTCCTGGAATAATTATTTTATTTTTAGCATCTATAATTTTATTTGCTTTATATGTTTTTATATTTTTTGAAATTTCAATAATTTTTCCATTATTAATTACAACATTTATAATTTGAAATTGATTATTATAAAAAACTTTTCCATTTTTAATTATTAAATCAAATTTTTTATTCATTTTTAAATATTTTTAATTCTTTTAGAGCTTTGGCAACTCCATCAAGATTAGATAATTTCATTGAGGAATAATTTGGAGAAAGAACAAAACCTTCACCACCAGCTTTGTAAGTTGCTAATATTGATCTGTAGGCTATATCAGGCGTACATATTGCCTGATCCTTGGATGACCTTGGTGCATCAATTCCAATTCCCATATACACTTTAGATCCACCATCAACTCCTCTAACAGCATCTTTGCACTGAGTATAGATATAAGTATCAGGATCTAGTCCTCTCTGAGTAAGATTTTCAAGACTTGATTCATTAATACCAAGTATCTTTGCAAAAACTTTAGTTAATTCAGAGCTTGATAAATCGTCTAGAATTGTGTTACCAAAAATATCAATTTCTCTTTGAAATATTTCACCAGATTGATGCTGATAAGTAATTGGCTTGACCCAATCTGAATACTCAACTTGTTCTTTCCAAGGCCATTGAATTTTTCTAATTATATTAAAATGATTTCTGTTCCAAACATTTAGACCAAAAGATAATTTAGGATTTACCCATTTAACTAAACCATAGATTTCTTTATCCAAATCTTTATTACGTTGAAGCCAAAATTTTTCCCATTCTAGAATTTCTGGTTTTTCAAATAAATGTCTAAAGAACTCTATAAAGTTACCATCTACAAATTTTTTCCCATTACGTACCTCACTAAAAAAATCATAAATATATTTTAATGAGTCTTTTATTTTTGGAATGTTTAAATTATTTTGACTAGCCTCTAATAAAAATTGATTTGAAAAATCTCCTGGCGCATTTCCCTGAAATAATTGATCAAGTGGCGAATATCTTTCATTACACCACATAACGCCATCAATATCATAATTAGCTACTTGATCTTCAATCATTGAAAGTATCCAATTTCTATAATCTAAATTGCTAGTTGACGGAGAGGAGCTTATTTTTCCAAAAACATCTACTTCCATACACTGAACTAGATTTGGAATGTCTACACCTGTCGAAGAACCATGACCCGCGTAATTGAAAAATGGCTCCATTAGTTCTATGAAAACTTTCATACCTCGCTCTTTAGCCTTAGGTATAACCATTTTTAAAATATCATTATTAACCATTTCTTTATCTTGAGCTTTAAAATTTTTAATGAATGTTTTGTTATAAAATTTTGGGTCTGGATCAAAATATGCACCACCTTTCATAGCAAAAGGTTCAGGGATGCCATGATCTGGCCACCCATCTATTTTCCAAGATACAGATCGACCAGATTTTAATCCCAACCATGAAACGGTGCCAATAAGAAGTACATTAATTCCAACCCTATTTTGAAGTGTGTCTAGAACATTATCAACTCCTTCATCGATAAAAGAAATTGGACTTATTTGAATGCCAGCAAATTTATTATTTATTTCTTTACTCATTTATAAATTTTTTTATCCTATTCATTGATTCTTGTATTTTATTTATTGGTTGTAAATAAGATAGACGAATATATTTATCTTCTTCATCACCAAATAGTGTACCTGGGAATAGCAAAACACCAGTTTTTTCTAATAATTTTTTACAAAAATCAGAAGCTGCTAAACCTGAATTTGATACATTAGTATAAATGTAAAAAGCACCACCTGGATCACCATATGAGAAACCAATATCATCTAAGGCTTTCATACAAAATTTTCTTCTTATATTATACTCATCTTTCATTTTAATAATTTCATCTTGAGGACCCTCTAAGGCAGCTAAAGCTCCAAATTGAGAGAAAGTACAAGAATTAATTGATAATGAATGTCTAATCTCTGACATTTTATTTATTATATCTTGTGGTCCTGCAACGTATCCAATTCTCCATCCTGTCATTGCATAAGTTTTTGAGAACCCATTTAAAGTAAGTGTTCGCTCTTTCATGTTTTCAAGAGTTCCAATTGATAAATGTTCATGATTTTCATAAATTAAATCAGCATAAATTTCATCTGCGATGACTATTAAATTATGCTTTATCGCAATCTGAGCAATTTTTTTTATATTTTCTGGTGGTGTAACTGCCCCAGTAGGATTGTTTGGTGAGACAAGAACTATTAATTTAGTTTTATCATTAATTTTTTCTTCAATAATATTTGGCATTAAAGAAAAATTATTTTTTTCATAAGTAGGTATTGGTATAGGTTTAGCATTGCACATTCTGACATTCAAATCATAAGTTGTAAATCTAGGGGAAGTTATAAGTACTTCATCTCCAGTCTCAAGTAAGCTTAGCATGGCTAAAGCAATACTCTCTTGCACTCCTGCGGTAACAACAATTTCATTCTCATCGTAAGTTAAATTATATTTTTCTTGTAAATTTTTTGAAATAGCTATTCTTAATTCAGGTAAACCATTTGGTGGAGTGTAATGATGTTTATTGTCATCCAAAGCTCTCTTTGCAGCCTCAACTATATGTTTAGGCGTATGAAAATCAGGATCTCCTCTTCCTAAAGGTATTACATCCTTTATTTTAGAAGCTATAGCTAATAATTCTGATCTAAACGATTCATCATCTAGAGATATTTTTTTTGATTTATCAAAAATAATTGTCATTATATTAATCTATTACCACTTATATAAACTTGCCTAATATTTGATAAATCATCAATGTTTTGATCAGGTTTACCTTCAACTACAATTAAATCAGCTTCTTTACCAACTTCAATAGATCCAATCTTATCATCCATTTTATTTACTTTTGCAGCTCGGTATGTAGCTGATTGAATAGCATCTAGATTATTTCTTACTACACCAAGATCAATCATGAATTTCATTTCTGGAACTATAGCATCATGAGGGACTACCGGAGATCCTGCATCAGTTCCAAATATAATTTGAATACCCGCTTCACTGGCTTTAACTAAAGAGTCAAATCTTGATTTATCTTTAACTATTTTTTGTCTTTCCTCTATTTTCCACTCCGGAATATTATACTTTCTTGCTATTTCAGCATTACTTTGCATTACAACTGGAGAAAAGGTTGTACAAATAGGAATATTTCTCTTAGCAACTTTTTCAATAGTTGATTCTGTCATTGGCCCTCCATGTTCAATACAATCAATTCCAAAATCAACAACTCTACTAATCGCATCATTAAAAGTTGCATGAGCTGTAATATAAAGTCCATTTCTATGAGTTTCATCAATAACAGCCGATAATTCATCGTCAGTAAATTCAAGAGTGTCATGACATGCCATGATTTTGATTAAGTCTGCGCCAGCTCCAACCTGCTCTCTCACTGCTCTTCTCATTTCATCAGCTCCTGATGCCTCTCTACAACACCAATATGTATGTCCAGCAGTCTGAACTATAGCTTCACCACAAATTTTAAGTCTTGGGCCAGGATAGATACCTTGTTCTATAGCTTGTTTTGCAAAAATGTTAGTTTTGTTCATACCAAGATCTCTTACTAAAGTAACACCAGCTCTAAGAGACTTTAACATATTTGCACATGACTTATATGCAGATATTTCTACAGCATCATCCATTGATTGTTGTGCTAAATCATGCGTTCCATCCCAAGCAAGATGTGCATGAGAGTTCATTAAGCCTGGTAGTAAGGTGTGGTCTTTAAGTTCAATTATTTTTTTGTTTTTTATTTCCTTACCTAACTGAGACTGTTCGCCAACCTTAATTATTTTTCCATCTTCTATCTCTACAAATCCATTTTCAATGACTTCAAGAGTTTTAGGTTCAATTATTCTAAGTTTGAATAAAATATTTTCTTTATTTGTTTCAAATATAGGTCGGAGTATTTTTCTAAATTTCCACGGTGCAGCTTCTGGCATTTTTCTTCCTCAGTTTAAGTTAATAATCCTATTATCAATACTTTTATCTAAAAAGTTTGATATTTGTGTTCCTCTACTTTTTCCAACTATCATAGAACTTATTGTTCGATAACCATCTATATTTGGTCGATAAATTCCTGGCTCATTAGAAAAAACCATATTCTCTTTAAGTTTAGTTTTATCACCTGGAGATAACCAGGGAGCTTCATGTCCTTCAAAACCCATACCATGACCAATTCTATGCCTAACATAGTTAGTTAACTTATATTCGCGATACACTTCAGATGCAGCTTTATTTACTTCTTCGCACACATTTCCTTCTTTGAGATTTTCCACAGCTACATCATTTACTTTTTTCATTGCTTTGATAATATTTTCTTGATCTTTATTTGGTTCACCTAAAATAAATGTTACCCCTGACTCAGCGTACAATCCTCCAACACAAGCACCCACACCACAAATAAGTGTTTCATTTTTTTTTGGAACTCTACTTAGAGATTTTCCATGTGGAAATGCTCCTCTTGGTCCAGAATGAATTGTGGCTACAACATTGCAAGGTGTCTCATCGAATTCACTGGATAATTCTTTTAACATCTGTTTTTTCGCAAACTCAGTACATATTTTAACAAGTGTTCTTTCATCAACATGTTTATTAATCAATTCTTTTGCATTTTCTTTTAAATTCTCTAGTGCCAAATCAGCATATTTAGATGCCTTAAAGATTAGTTTAATTTCCTCATCAAGTTTTTCAAATCTAAAATTTTCTAAACCAGTATTAAGATCTAGTTTATTAAATTTGTTTTTGAGCAAATTTAAAATATCAACATTTTTTATATCAGTACCTATATTATTTTCAGAGAGATTGTTTGCCATAAAAGAATACGGGTTAATTTCCCCAGGAAATTCTTCGTAAATATTTACTTCATCAATATTAACATTCTCTGCATTTTCTTTTTCAAGCAAAGGAATAAACAATTTACTTTTATTATTTTTTGACAAAAAGAAACCAGAAGGTCTTTCATTAGTAACATAAAAAAAACCAGTGAAATAAAAAATATTTGCAGGATTTGTAACTAAAAAACCATCTAGGTTTTTTTCATGTATTAAATTTAGTAATTTTTTTCTAGTACTTTGGTAAAAGTTTTCACTTAGTGGGGAAATTTTATTTTCTTTACTCATTAATTTAAATTTAACTTTTCTATTCCTAAATTATGCGCAAGTTCTTCAAATGATAACAAAACCTCATTATCAAGAGGAATCCCGAACTTCATTTTTTCTTCAACTCTTTTATTTTCTATTTCTCCTGGAACAAAGATTTCATCAAAATCTGGTCTAAGTGGAAGTTTTTTAATTGTATCAACAAAATCATCTATCCGTTTATAAAATTCAGTAATCTCCATAAACCAATCAATATTAATTGCTGTTAAAGAATGAGATACATCTAATTTTTTTGGATCAGAATAAGGCATTAAGCCATACCCACCGCCACTAATTACACCTGTTAAAACGTCAGTCATAAAAGATAATCCATATCCTTTATATTGTCCTATACCAAGTAGAAAGCCATCCATAGCTTCTGAGGGATTTGTTGTTTCATGTCCATCCTTTGTAAGTGCCCAATCATTTGGCATTGGCTTATTTTCTCTTTCATGCCATCTCATCATTCCTTTACCAGCTGTAGTAAGAGCAATATCAAGAATAAGAGGAAAACCTTTTCCAGTTGGACATGATATTCCCCATGGGTTTGTTCCTACTCCTCCACTTTTAGATCCCCAAGGAGCCATTTCAGGACCAGCATTTGTATAAACTACACCTATGCAATTTTCTTTGCTTGCTTTTACAGCATGAACTGAACTTGACCCAAAATGTGTTGAATTTTTTATTATAACTTTACCTATGCCTTCTTTTTTTGCTTTATTAATTGCAATTTCCATACATTTTGAAGCTTGAACAGTGCCGATTCCATTTTTTGCATCAACTAAAGCAAGTGATGAACTCTCTTTTATAATTTCATATTCTGAATTGACATTAACTTCTTTATTTTTAATTCTTTTGTAATAGGTTGTTATTCTTTGTACCCCTTGACCCTGGCCAGAATGAAATCTGAGCTCTGAAAACATGAGAGCATCAGAAAAAATCTCTGCATCAATTTTATTTAAACCCATTGCAATAAAAGAATTAAACACGAATTCTTTTAAATTCTTAAAATTTACCGAAGTCATTTTGATATCGGTCATAACTTTACTTAATAAATTTTATATAATTAATAATATTAGCTCGAGACTCTAACTTTGCTTTTGCATTATTTTTTTTTGAAGACATTAAAATCGTTATACCTGGTCCATAACCAGCTCGAGGCCCATTAGTTTGTCCAATAATGCCAACAGCCCAAGCATTTCTTAAAAAACCATGTTGGTAGCTACTATCATAATTCTCTATATAAATGATATCTCCAAGCTTTAATTTATCTAATTTATATTTCTTCATTTCAGAGCTATCAGTTGTTTGTATGTGAAGTGAGCCAGATTCACTAGTTAAGCCCGACCCTGCGCCAATAAGATGTTCAGGAATTATATTGGTAACTGGTATTATCATTTTGTTACTTTTATTTTTTATGTTCATTTGATTAAAAAGTTGAGGAGATAAACTTTTACAAAATACATCTTCAAAGTTATTTATTTTTAAACCAACACCAATTGATTTGATTAGAATCTTGTCATTAATTGAAATCTTCTCTCTGATTTTTTTTGGGAAATGTATAATTACTTGTTCTGAAAATCGACCGGATTTTCCTGTTACAACCCCTTTAGCATTCTTAGCCTCACCATTCATAATAGTTGCTTCATTACCAACACAGGATAAAATATTTAATCCTCGATTACCTCCTTCATTGGGATATTTAATTGACACTCCTGGATGTATACAATCGGCTTCCCACCCAAATGCTGAATCACCAACAGAAACATTATGAACTATTGATCCCCAGCTTGGTAAAAGAAAGGGGTTTCCACTGGCATCTAGTCGATAAGGTTCGGCAGGTAGACCTTGAAAATTAGGCTGACATACAGATCCCATCACACTTACATTTACCAATAATTTTTCATTTGTTTTAATATTCATAATTTTATTTTTAATAAATTTTTAATATTTGCTTTTTTGTTTATTTTCCATCCTAAATCTTTTTTATGACCAGTCATGATCGTCATGATGCCTGGTCCATGACCTGTCATTACTGAGTCGCCATGAATGCAAATAGCTATACTTATATGATTTTTTTTATATGATCTCCCCCATCTATGGTCAGCATGATTAATGACTATTAAGTCTCCTAATCGCATTTGATCTATTTTTAATTTTTTCATTAAGTTTCTATCTCCTGACATAAGATCTTGATCAACATATTCAGAATTTAGTTCAGCTCCTGAACCCATTATCCTTATTGGTAATTCAATTGCTACATCAACTATGAGTTTTTTATTTACTACTTTTAGAGTCATAGATTTCAAAAGTTTAGGATCAATTTTTTTTAATTCTATATTTGGAAAATCTAATAACTTTAAACCCCTACCATGTGTTATTATATCAATTTGATCACCAATACATATTTTGTTAAGTATTTTTTGATTAAAATGAACTAAATTACGTGCATGCTCTCCTGTAACAATTCCAATACTTCCCTTAGCTTCTCCAGATCTTACTATAGCCTGATTTCCAGTACAAACTAAATAATGTAATGCAAAATGTTCATTTAAATTTTCTGAATCAATAGAAACACCTGGCTCTATGTGGTCTCCAGCCCAGCCAAATGCTTTGTCTCCAACTTTTACATTATTAACAACTCCAAACATCCCAGGATAAATTACAGCCTGACCATCATTGTTAGGTATGTAGCCTGGGTTTTTGAAAGATGGTTGGGTTGCATATCCACCAATAGACATCTTTATAAGTTGTTTTTCATTAGTTTTAATATTTGAAATCACACTTTTAGAAATAACTTGTTTAATTTAAATAAAAAATAACAAAATTGTCACTTTAGTGATGATTAAAAGTAAGCTACAACCAAAAAATATATTGCAAAATTATCACCACTAAAATGATAATTTATCTATTTCTTAAATTAAGAAAACGTTTTAGATACAAATAATTATGGGTAATGCATTTCAAAACTTAAATCATGAAATAAACAGATTTAATGACATATTAAACACTATGTCAGTATTAATTTGGGACTCAAGAACAAAAATGCCGAAACAAGGTGCAAATAGTAGAGGTTTACAGGTTGGAACCTTAACTTCAGTAGCAAGAGAAATATTATTATCTTCTAAAATGAGAAAACTTCTCGATGATTCAAAAAATGAAACTCATAACTTAGATAACGACACTTTTGAAAAAAAAACTTTGTTACATCTTAGTGAAGCAATTGAATATCACGATAAAATTCCTGAAAAAATACAAGTTAGAAAAGCTGAATTGGAACCACTCGCTCATAACGCTTGGGCTGAGGCTCGTGAAAAAAAAGATTTTAGTATCTTTAAACCCTTTCTTGAAGAGCAGGTAAATATAGCAATTGAACAGGCTCAGTGTATTGGATTTAATGACCATCCTTATGATGCATTAATGCAGAGATTTGAACCAGGTGAATCAGTTAACTCTCTTAAAAAATTATTTGAAGTTCTTAAAAAGGGTTTGGGTGAAATTCTTGAAGTGACATCAAAAATTGATCAACCAAATAAAACTTTTTTATACAAAGAATATCCAATTGATAAACAAATTGAGTTTTCAACAAATATAGCAAAAAAATTTGGATATGATTTTGAAAGAGGAAGACTTGACAGTACAGTTCATCCTTTTGAAATATCATTTACTAGAGAAGATGTTAGAATTACCACAAGATATTATAAAAATTTTATTAATCCTTCTCTTTTCGGCACTCTTCATGAAGCAGGTCATGGAATTTATGAGCAAAATATAAATAAAAAATATACCCGATCTGCGATGGCTACTGATTTTTTAAGTTTTTATGCTGTTGGTGGAGTCAGTTTTGGAGCACATGAGTCACAATCTAGACTATATGAGAATCATATTGGAAGAAGTAAAATTTTTTGGGAAAATCATTATGAAGAATTATTTAATTGTTTTCCTGAAACATTAAAGGGTGTATCTGATGAAGATTTTTTTAAAGCAGTTAATGTTATTGAACCTAGTTTAATTAGAGTTGAGTCAGACGAATCAACTTACGATTTTCATATAATGTTAAGAGTTGATATTGAAAGTATGCTTGTAGATAAAAGCTTAAAAGTATCTGATTTGCCTCATATTTGGAATGATCAAATTAAAAAACACCTTGGCTTAGAAGTTCCTGATGACAGTTTGGGAGTTTTGCAAGACATTCATTGGTCTGGAGGGCAGTTTGGAACATTTTGCAATTATACAATTGGCAATGTAATGGCCGCACAATTAATCGATGCTATGAAAAAGAAAGAACCCGAAATTCAAAATCAAATCAATAATGCAAATTACTCGCCATTATTAAAATGGTTAAGCTCCAATATACATCAGCATGGAAGAAGGTATTCAAGAAATGAACTTTTAGAAAAATCAACTGGCGAAACTTTGAATCCAAATCCATACATTGATTATTTAAAAAATAAAGCAAGCCAAGTTTATGGAGTAAAATTTTAAAATGATTAAGAAAAATTTTGTAGCCTCAAGAATTAAAGATCATAAGTCGAATATTGTGACACAGATGTGGAATATCCAACAAAAACTTGATGATGTTATTGCAATGGGAAGAGGTGATACAGACTTAGACACCCCAAGACATATAATAGATGCAGGTATTAATGCATTAAATAACGGTGCAACACATTATACTCATCCTATGGGGATGCCTGAACTAAGAAACGAAATTTGCACAGATATATTGAATAATGGTGGTGCTAAATATAACGAAGATGAAATAGTTGTAACCGCTGGCGGACAAGAAGCAATGTTTGCTATTGCTCTTGGTATACTAAATGCAGGTGATGAAATGATTGCTGTTGCACCCGGTTATAACCCATATTTTCAAGCTGCAGAATTAGCTGAAGCTAATCCTATAATGGTTAAAACTTACATCGATAACAATTTTGCTATGTCAGCAGAGGCTGTTGAACCATTAATAACAGATAAAACTAAAATAATGGTTATTATAAATCCTTGTAATCCGACAGGAGCAGTGACACCATATGAAGAAGTTGTAAAGTTGTCAAAGCTTGCTATTAAACACGATCTAATAGTTATATCTGATGAGATATATTCTCGTCTTACATTTGGAAATCATTCAGCTCAACCAGTGGCTGCTTTACCAGAAATGTTTGAGAGAACTATAACCCTTAATGGTTTTTCAAAAGCTTATTGTATGACAGGATGGAGAGTAGGATATTTTGCGGGTCCAAAAAAATTAATTACTCATTTAGGAGAAATACATCATGGGTTTGCTATTTGTGCACCTGCAGTAAGTCAGCATGCAGCTTTAGCTGCACTAAAAGGTCCTCAGGATTGTGTAATAAATATGCAGAATATTATGCAAGAAAGATGTGAAATTCTATGTGAAGGATTAGACCAATTAAATATACCTTATTCAGAACCACAAGGAGGTTATTATGTTTATGCAGATGTTTCTAAGACAGGATTGAATGCAACTGATTTTTGTTTAAAATTATTAGAGGAGGGTAAAGTTATTATTTATCCAGGAGGATTATACGGAGATCATTGCGATGATTTTGTAAGATTTTCATTAACTCAACCTGCAGATAGAATTAAAGAAGCAGTAGCTAGAATTCAAAAAGTAGTAGAAAGCATATGATAAATGATCCAAAAAATGAAATAGTTGAAATCAAGCATATGGCTTTTGCAGTTGAAGATATAGAAAAGTCTCTTCAATTTTATAAAAATTTTATTGGAATATCTAACGATGTAGAAATTCAGGATATGCCTAAATCAAGAACTAGAGTGGCTGTATTTAACATAGGTGAAGTTGAATATCAGCTTTGTCAATCACAAGATCATGATGGCAGATTTAACAAATGGATAAAAGAGAGAGGTCAGGGCGGCCTCCACCATATTTGTTATGTAGTTAAGAATCTTGAGGATTCTATCAAAACAATGATTGATGAAGGTGCCACGCTTCGTGAATGTAAAGCTTGTAAAGTAACTGGTAAGCATCCCCATCCTGAGGGATTTATTGCTTTTTTAGATAATGAAGTTGACAATATTGAAGTAGAATTAATGCAAGTTTATAATGAAGATGAATTAGAAAAATTCAAATCTTACCAAGGAATATAAAATAAAAAAAATTTTTATAACTGGAGCAGGAGGTCTTGTTGGATCTGAATTAACAAATGTTCTAGGAAGTCTTAGTTATTTTATTTATGCAAATGATATCAACTTTTCTTACAGAATATCTAAATTAGAAAATATAAATAAATTAAAGTTTGATTTACTTTTAAAAAATACATTTACAAAATTCAGTAATGTTGAAATATTTATTCATAATTCAGCTATTACAAAACCAAGTAAATTTAAATCTAATAGTCTGTTAAATGAAAATATTAAGCTAACTAAAAAAGCTCTAATTCTTGCAAAAAAAATGCAAACCAAAAAGTTTTTCTATATTAGCTCTACTTCAGTTTATAGAAATTACAAAAAATTAAATTATAATGAAAAATCTAAGACATCAGCTAGAGATCCTTATTCTAAGTCCAAATTAATATCTGAAAATATATGTAGAGAATTTTGTACAAAAAATAAAATAAAATTAACTATATTAAGATTGGGTAATGTTTATTGTGGCTATGAAAAAAGTAAATGGAGTAGGGTCAATGTTTCTCTTATACAGAATTGGTTGAATAGTTATGCAAATAACAAATTATTAAAAACAAATTCTTTTAATTCTATGAGGGATTGGACATATTTAAAAGATATACCAAATGTCATTCACTCTTTAATAAAAAATAATAATAATTTTAAGATTTTGAATTTAGTCTCACCATATATCTCAAGTGATATTGATATTATGAAAAAAATAAACAAACATAAAAATCTATTAAAGACCTATAATAAAGAAGCAATATATAATGCAAGCTACTCTATTTATAAAAATAAAATTAAATTTAATAACTGGACTTCAATTCAAAGAGGAATTAGTTTGATAAAAAAATTAGATGAAAAAAATTAAATTAATTTTAGTTGGTTATGGTCCAAGGGGTAAGAATTGGTTGCAAATAATAAAAAAAAATAAAAAAACTGAAATAATTGCAATATGTGACATAAATGAAAAAACCAAAGACAAATATACTATAGACATTCCTTTTTATTCTAAAATATCACACGCTTTATTAGAATCAAAAGCTGATGGAATTATTCTAAGCACACCTCCTTTTAATAGAATGAAGGATATAAAAGCTTGTGCAAAATACAGATTACCCATTTTGGTAGAAAAACCTCTGGCTGTAAATTTCAAAGAGGCATTAAGTTTAGTTAACTTCATGAATCAACAAAAACTTCTATTGATGGTAGGTTTAAATTTTCGATACTTGCCATCAACTTTAGAAAAAATAAAACTAATTAAATCAAAGAAAGTTGGCAAGCCTCATTTTTCAAAATTTATCTATGAAAGATGGAGAGATGGAAAATTGAAACGATTAAATAAATATCCTCTTTATATGAAACATCCAATGTTATGGGAACAATCAATTCACCATTTCGATTTAATAAGATTTATCTACAACTCAAATGCAAAAACAGTTTTTGCAACTACTTCTAATCCTCCCTGGTCAATGTATAAACATCATACAAATGTGAATGCAATAATAGAATTAAATAATGGA
Organism: uncultured Alphaproteobacteria bacterium; assembly: GCA_902603095.1. Classification (GTDB taxonomy): domain Bacteria; phylum Pseudomonadota; class Alphaproteobacteria; order HIMB59; genus CACPNW01. Next base: position 12,669 of record CACKTS010000012.1, on the reverse strand, counting down.
ATTCAAATTAATTATATTGGTAATTGGCAAAGTAATTGCAAGTCTATAAATTTTGAATGGAGAACAGATTGTACTAAGGGTGTTATAATACAAAAAAAACAATTTTCTAATTTAAGTTATAGAAAACTCAATTCTTCTAAATTTAAAAATATAAAATTAAAGAAATTTAAAATGTGGTCAGATGATGCAAATCATCTTCTTTTAGATTTTATAAATTTAATGAAAATAAAAAATAATTACATTAAAGTAAATAAAGTAAATAATGATCATCTTAAATCATTAATAATTGTTGATGCTTGTATAAAATCGGCAAAAACTGGGAAAAAAATATATTTATAATACTAATTATTATTATTATTTTTTTGCAATATTAATGCATTGTTAATGACTTAATGTCATCACTTGAGTGACTAAATTACTATTCTAAAAAATCTAAATTTCTTTAGTTTCAACTAATTATTCATATCAAATACTTAGGGAGGTTGTATGAAAAAATTAATAACTGGAGTAGCAATTGTATTTGGTTTTATAATGCCATCTACATATACTTTTGCCGCTCCTCCAGATGATACATTTATAGTTGGATTACCAACTGATACTAAAGGTTTGGAACCAGCTCAAATTAGTTCAAGACATACTGCTAATATAATGAAGCATATGTTTGGACAGCTATATTCAGTTGATGAGACAGGTGCGATTGTTCCTAATTTAGCAGAAAGTTATAAGGTTTCTGATGATGGAAAAGAATATACCTTTACGTTAAAAAAAGGCTTAACATGTCATGATGGTGAGGCACTTACAGCTGAAGATGCAGCTTATTCTTTCAATAGAGTAGCTGATCCAGAAATGGCATTCACTGGTAACTCTGCAGGCTTTGTATATAAATCAATTGATTTTAAAGAAGCAAGAGCAGATGGCGAACTAGACGTAACAATTGTCTTAGGTGGACCAAATCATATAGCTTTAGGTTTAATTGCTGAAGTTTATGTGCACTGTAAAGGCTCTTATGAAAAAATGTCTAAAGAAGAAGCGGCAACAAATCCAGTTGGATCTGGACCATATGAGTTTGTTAAATGGGATAAAGGTAGTCAAATTGTAATGAAAAAGGCTGCAAATCCTCCAATACCAACTAACTTTGACAACATAATTTGGAGAGTTATACCTGAAGCTTCTACTAGAACAGCTGAACTTATTGCTGGTAATGTAGACATGATTACTAATGCATCTCCAGATCAGGTTGAGGCTATTGATGCTTCTAGTACTGCTAAAGTTGCAAAAGTTCAGGGCACAAGAAGAATGTATGTTGGTTATCATCAAGGACCTGAATTTGCTGTAACTCCTGGTGGAGCAGCAATTCAAAAACCAGAAGTTAGAAGAGCTCTTCAATATGCTGTAGATGTTGAGGCAATATGTGCAAATCTTCTCAATGCGCCTTGTACAAGAATGACTGGTATTGTTAATCCAAATAATGCTCACCCAACTCTAAAACCATATCCTTATGATCCTGAAATTGCTGAATATTTACTTGATCAAGCAGGATATCCTAGAGATGCAAATGGAGTAAGATTTGAGATGACGCTCCAGGCTGGTGAAGGTAGATATCTAAATGATAGAAATGTTGTTTTAGCAATCTGTCAATACTTGGATGATGTTGGTGTAAAAACTAAATGTGATATTTTAGATTGGTCTTCAGTATATATCCCTCTAATTATAGAGAAAAAAGCTGGACCTATGTATTTCATAGGATCAGGAGGAGCAACTTGGAGTCCACTTTACGATATGGCAGATCTATCTAAACCTGACTCAGGGCCTAACTACACTAAATGGATGAACGAAGAATGGTTCAAAGGTTGGAAAGTTATTAACAACACCAATAATGAATACATTATTCGTAGAGAAGTAGATAGAATGTTAGAGGTTTTTTATAATGAAGGACCTTGGCTGCATTTATACTTCCAGCCTGATTTTTATGGTGTAAGTAACCGAGTAGCTTGGTCTCCTAGAAGAGATGAAAAAGTAGATTTATTTAAAGCTACTTTAAAGTAAATTTATTTGATATGTTGGCTCCAATTATTGGGGCCAACATTAATTCCCCTCTTTAAAAAATGTTCGTATATATACTTCGAAGATTACCACAAACTATTTTAGTTATTTTTGGAGTAACGTTAGTTACGTTTATCGCTTTACAAATAGGTGGTGATCCAACATATCTTTTTATTAGTGATAGAGCCTCACCAGAAGAGATTGAGGCTACAAGAATAAAGCTTGGATTTGATAAGCCACTTTATATTCAATATTTTAATTATCTTATAAAACTTCTTCAATTAGATTTTGGAAATTCATTATACTTTGGTCAATCTGCAATGACTATAATTCTTGAAACATTACCGGCAACAATTGAACTTACAATTTTTTCAATGTTAATAGCAATTTTTGGTTCTATTCCTTTTGGAATTTTTGCTGCAGTTTATAGAGGTACATGGATTGATGGAACGTTAATGGCAATAGCAATGTTAGGGCAATCAATACCAAGTTTTTGGTTAGGCATAATGTGCATTCTTTACATATCATTAAATGTTGGATGGCTTCCAATATCTGGTCATGTGCCTTTCTTAATGCCATTATTTCAAGGAAATTTTATAGAAGCTTTTAAAAATTTACCAACAACTCTTACTTATTTAATATTACCAGGTTTTGCTGTTGCATTTTATTCAGTAGCAAGAAACGCTAGATTAATTCGTTCATCAATGCTCGAAGTTTTATCACAAGATTATGTTAGAACTGCAAAATCTAAAGGCTTAACAAATTATGTTGTAATCATGAGGCATGCAATGAGAAACGCGTGGTTGCCAGTCGTTACAATAATAGGTTTAGAATTTGGGTTTATGATAAGTGGTGTCGTAGTAGTTGAAGTAATTTTTGCTTGGCCTGGATTAGGTAGAACTGTATTTGATGCGATAGCCAATAGAGATATACCATTAGTGCAAGCAGCTGTTGTGGTCATATCTATTTTTGTAATTGTTATTAATCTTATAACTGATTTAGTTTATGCAAAACTTGATCCTAGGATAAAACTATGAGTGAATTACAATCCACTTCTAACGACAGAATATCAAATGAAAATTCATCATCTTTTTTAAAACTATTGATTGCACTTATAAAAAATAAATGGGCTTTAATTTCTGTTTTTTGGCTTTTTTTTATAATTATAGTTGCAATCTTTGCTTCTGAAATATCTCCTCTTGATCCAAATAAAAATCATATCATGGAAAGAGTTTCTCCACCTTTAACTCTAGATAAAAAAGGAGATATGAAATATCTAATTGGTTCTGACGCTCTTGGAAGAGATGGTTTATCAAGATTAATATATGGAGCTCAAGTATCATTACTTGTAGGTTTTTCAGCAGTTTTTATAGGAGGTATTATTGGAACACTACTTGGGATATTTGCTGGATATTATGGAAGATTGATTGATGATATTATAATGAGATTAGCTGATATACAGCTGGCTTTCCCTTTTATTTTACTTGCAATACTTTTTCTGGTTGTCCTTGGTGAAGGATTAATTAATTTGATTTTAGTTTTAGGCGTAGGTCAATGGGTGACATATGCCAGAATAGCGAGAGCTCAAACAATTTCCCAAAAAGAAAAAGAATATGTGGAAGCAGCAAAAGCTCTAGGTGTGAATAATTTAAGTATTATGTTTGGTTCGATTTTGCCAAATATTTTCGCACCGTTGATAGTTATTGCATCATTTAATGTTGCTAGTGTTATTTTAGCTGAAGCAGCTCTATCTTTCTTAGGATTAGGAGTTCCACCTCAAATTCCAACATGGGGGGCAATGCTTGCTGAGAGCAGAGATCATATTTTTGCAAAAAGATGGTGGCTCCCTTTTTTTCCGGGTATGGCTATTTTGATTACTGTGCTGGCTTTTAATATTGTTGGAGATTGGTTGAGAGATTACTTAGATCCAAGATTAAAGGAGATAGAATAAATGACGATAAAAGTAGGGATTATTGGAGCAAGCTTTGCAAAAGCAGCTTATTTGCCAGCATTTAAACATATTGAAGAAGTTGAAGTTGTATCTTTATCTTCATTTAATTTGGATAATGCAAAAAATTGCGCGCAAGAATTTAATATAAAAAAATTTTATGACGATTGGGAAAAAATGCTTGATGAAAATTCTTTGGATTTAGTTTGTATTGCTACTCCTACAGATCTACATGCACCAATAACAATTAAAGCACTAAAAAAAGGCGCGCATGTTTTATGTGAAAAGCCAACAGCTATGAATGCTGCAGAAGCTTCTGAAATGTTAAAAATAGCGAAAGAATGTGATAGAATACATATGATTGATCATGAATTAAGATTTAATCCAAATAGAAGAAAAATTAAAGAATGGATATCAAGAGGAGAAATTGGAAAGATTCAGCATATTAACATATTAAATGTATCAAATGGATGGCTAAACCCTTCCTCAAGACCAAAAGATGATTGGTGGAGTCTAAAAAGTAGAGGAGGTGGAAGAATGGGAGCTAATGGATCTCATCAAGTTGACTTAATTAGATGGTGGTGCGGTGAAATAAAATCAGTATTTGGTCAGGCTTTGACTTTTGTAAAAGAACGGAAAGATAAAAATACCAATGAAAATTGGACAGCTACAGCGGATGATTTATCTTATTTTTCACTTGAATTAATGAGCGGTGGATTAGCAAATATTTTTTTAAGTGGAGTAGCTAACCATGCACTTGGTAATAAGACACAGATTTTTGGTTCTGAGGGTACAATTATTTTAGAAGATAAGACTGAAGAAATATTATTTGCCAAAAATGGTGAAGAATTTAAAAAAATGTTTTTTGAAGATCCTAATTCTTCTTTAGAGGGTTTAAATAAGGGTATTTGGAATATTTCAGTAGTAAGCCTTTTAAAAGAGCTAACTTCAGCAATAAAAGAAAATAGGCCCTTGAATCATGGATCAACGTTTGAAGATGGATTAAAAAATCAAATAGTTGTTGATGCAGTATTTGAGTCAACTAATAAAAGGAAATGGATTGATCTATAAAAATGGATTTTTCAAATCAAAATATTTTGATTACTGGTTCTGCAGATGGCTTAGGATTTGCTATTTCTAGAGCTTTTTCAAATAAAAAAGCAAATCTTTATTTAGTTGATATTAATTATGAAAAGTTAATTAAGAATAATATATTTAATTCAATAAATATTGAGTGTGATTTAAGTGATATTGAATCGGTAAAAAAATTAATTGATAAATTAAAAGAAGATAAAATATATATAGATATTTTAATCCATAATGCCGCAGTACTAATCCCAAAATCATTTGAGGAAACAACACCAGAATATTGGAATGAAATGGTTAATATTTCTTTAAATAGTGGTTATCTTTTATCAAAGTATGTTTGGACAAATATGAAAAATAAAAAACATGGAATTATAATTTATGTTTCTTCTCGTGCAGGTGTAGAAGGTTTTGAAAATGAGAGTGCCTATTGTGCATCAAAACATGCATTAGAAGGATTAATGAAGAGTTTAGCTATGGAAGGAGAAAATAAAGGTATTCAAGTTTTTACAGTTACTCCAGGCATGTTTATGAAAACACCTATGTCTGAACAAAATTATGAAGATGAATATAAAAAAAAGTGGATAGATCCTATAGAACTTGCACCTGCTTTTTTAAAATTAGCTTCAGGTAATTTAAAAAATTTAGCAGGTTCGCATGTTAATGCTTGGAATCTATCAAAGGATAAATGAATGAAGGATATTTATAAATATATAGATGAAAATATTGAAGAATATATATCTGATCTTCAGGAACTTATCAGGAAGCCTTCTGTATCTGCACAAAATTTAGGATTAGCAGAATGTGCAGAATTTGTAAAAGAACAAATGCATAATGACGGCCTACCTGCTGAGTTGCACGAAATACCAGGTGGCCCACCACTTGTTTTTGGACATCTAAAATCTTCTTTATCTAAAAAAACTTTATTTTGCTATTCACACTATGATGTCCAACCCCCTGAACCAATTGAAAAGTGGTCCCATGGCGGACCATGGTCAGGTGCTTTAGTTGATAATGTAATTTATGGAAGAGGTGCTACAGATAATAAAGGTGGTTTATTAGCATTTAATAAAGCAGCTAAAGCTTTCTTAAAAGTAAGGGGCGAGGTTCCTTTAAATTTAAAATTTTTTTACGAAGGTGAAGAAGAAATAGGCTCTGTTCATTTAGGTCCATGGGTAGAAAAAAATAAAAAACTTTTAGAAGCAGATGGAATGCACTGTTTAGATGGAACAGTAGATACTTTTGCAAAAGTGCCAGAGGTAGAATTAGGATTAAAATCAGTTTTGTTTATTGAATTAATAGCAAGAGGTGGCAAAAAAGATATTCATTCTCTTAACTTCCCACTTGTTCCTAGCCCCCCTTGGGAACTAGTGCATGCATTATCAACAATTATGACTAGAGATAGAAAAATATTGATTAAAGATTGGTATGACGGATTATACGAACTAGGAGAAGAGGAACTTAACCTTCTTAATGAAAAAAATAAAAGGGTAGACTTATCAGCATTAAAAGAAGAGTTTGGAATAGAAAATTTTGTACTTAATAGAGATGGTGTTGATGCAATTAAAGCAAGAACCTATGAGCCAACTGCAAATATTCAAGGTATGATTTCTGGATATACTGGCCCTGGTCATAAAACAATAGTGCCTAATGAAGCTAGAGTAAGGATTGATTTTAGATTACTACCACATATGAATCCGCAAAAGTGTATTGAGAAAATAAAAAAACATCTCATTGAACATGGTTATGGGCATTTAGAGTTAAAAGCTTTTGATGCTGCTGAACCACCATATAAGATTTCTGTAAAAGAGGATATTTCTCAAGCAATTATTAAGGCAGCAGAAGAAGTGTTTGGAGAAAAACCAGTCGTAAATGGTGTTTCAGCTGAAGGTACAATTTTAAAACATGTATGGATACCTTGCGTTTTGACTGGTTTTGCAAATCCTGGTGCAAACTTACATGCCCCAGATGAAAATATACATGTTGAAAACTATGTTAAAGGAATTAAGTATGCTGCAGCAATAATGGAAAATTTTTCAAAAAACTAATTATTATAATTGATATACATATCTTTATTTACAGTTGCTTTTATGGTGGCAACAATTATTCCTTTCGGGTCAGAGGCTTATTTTATTACATTATTATCCTTAGGAAAATATAATAACTTGTTGTTGTTAATATTTGCATCATTAGGAAATATCTTAGGCTCTATATTTAATTGGTTATGTGGTTATTACGCTAATTATTTTATTAAGAAACAATGGTTTCCAATTAATAATACTATGATTGATAAAGCTAATAAAATATTTAGCAAGTATGGAAAATGGTCTCTTTTGTTGTCCTGGGTACCTTTTATTGGAGATCCAATAACTTTTGTAGCTGGAACACTCCGTTATCCAATAGTCCCATTTTTAATCTTGGTAAGTATTGGGAAAGTAGGAAGATATTTGGTAATATATTTATCAATAATTTGGGCAATTAGTATTTTTTAAAATGAATAATACATTTTTTATTTTAGTTTTTTTTATTGGGTTTTTTTGTGGAATTGGCGTCCTTATTTCGATCAAGTTTTTATTAACTAAAAATAAAAATAAACAAAATTATGATGAGAGTGAAATAGTTTCACTTAAACAGCATATGGAGTCAATTCAATCTTCTTTACAAAATTTTAATTTAGCTCAAAATAGACTAGAAAATACATTAGTTCGTGGAGGTTCACAACAGCAAGGGTCTTGGGGTGAATTTGTATTAAAAAATATTTTAGATGGCGCTGGATTGAGAGAAGGTCATGAATACGAAACACAAAAATCTTTTAGAGATGAGAGTGGTAATTTGCAAAAACCAGATGTTATCGTTCATATGCCAGGTAATAGAGATATTGTTATAGATTCTAAGGTTTCTTTAAGTTCATGGCATGACTTGTCTAATTCCAACGATGATAATAACAAAAAAATACATTTAAAAAAATTTTTAGAATCCATTAAAAATTTTGTCAGAGATTTAAGTCAAGATGATTACGCTTCTTTATATGAAATTAATTCTATAGATTCTGTTTTAATGTTCATGCCAATTGAGCCTGCTTTATTAACTTTATATAATGAAGCATCAGACATAATAGAAAAAGCTTGGCAAAAAAAAATAATAATTGTAGGACCATCAACATTACCATTTTTATTAAAAGCTGTTGAGAATATGTGGCGAATTGATAAGCAATCAAAAACAATTAAAGATATAGCAGCTACAGCTAGTGAAATTTATGATAAAGCTGTAAACGTTTATGACTCATTTAATACTGTCAATCAATCCCTGGATAAGGCTAGATTGAAAATGGATGAAGCAAAATCTCGTCTTCAAGATGGGCCAGGTAGTTTAACAAAAAAAATTGAAAAGATGAAAAAACTTGGAAGATTAAATACAAAAAAACAGTTGCCAGAAGATTCTGGTAATGCAATAGAATGATTTAAATATGCCTAGTTTTGATGTTGTAAGCAGAGTAGATTTCCAAGAGATTGATAATGCAATTGCTAATGCTCTAAGAGAAATATCAAATCGGTATGATTTTAAAGGTTCAAATACCAGTCTCGAAAGAAATGAAAAGTTGATTACTATTGTCACAGATGATGATTTAAAATTGAATCAGGTTAGCGATATATTGATTTCACATTTTGTTAGAAGAAAATTAGATCCATTAGTTTTAGGTAAAAAAGATAAAGAAAAAGCTGGCGGTGATAGAATTAGACAAACTATTTCTTTAGTTGAAGGCATTGAACAAGATGTTGCTAAAAAAATAACTTCAGAAATTAAAAGTTCAAAAATGAAAATTCAGGCTAAAATTAATGGTAATGAACTTCGAATTGATGGTAAAAAAAGAGATGACTTGCAATCAGCAATGCAATTAATAGAAAATTTAAAAATTGGAATTCCAGTTCAATTTATCAATTTTAGAGATTAAATAAAGTGATAACATGGGAGCTGATTCTGGCTTTAGCTGTATATAATTTTATTATGTATGCTACGCCAGGTCCTAATAATAGTATTTTAACAGCCTCTGGTATAAAATTTGGATTTGCTAGATCAATTCCTAATGTATTAGGAATACCCACAGGTCACGGGTTACAATTAGCATTAGTTTGTCTTGGTTTGGGAACATTATTTATAAAATATCCAATACTTTTTGATATTCTAAGATATGTAGGATCGGCTTACATAATTTATTTAGCTTATAAGATGTTTGGCTCTTTAAATATATCTAAATCAGAAGATAGATCTCGTCCTCTTAAATATTATGAAGCAATTCTTTTTCAGTTTGTTAATCCAAAAGCTTGGGTAATTTGTTCTACTGCTGTAACTTTATATTATCCAAAGAATGAAAATATTATTATTGGAACATTGTTTATGGTCGTAATGTCAACAGTTGTTAATATACCATCAATTAGCATATGGGCTTATGGGGGCAGTATTATTAGACACTATTTAAACAATAAAAAATTAAAAAAATTTATAGAATCAGTTTTAGCTGCTCTTCTTATAGCTACAGCAATATCAGTATTTTTTTATAATCCTTAAGGATATGGTATTTCACTAAATTCACCAATAATATTATAACCTTTTATCACAGCAGTTCTTTTTGAGATAAGAAGATACCAACGTAGAACATTTGGATAATCTTTTAAATTTATTTGATGTCTTTCAAATCGAGCAGTCCATGGCCAAATCGCCATATCAGCAATTGAATATTCTCTGCAAATATAATTATTTTTAGAAAGCCTTTCATTTAAAATTTCATAAACATTAGCTGTATAAACTTTAGATCTTTGTTCAGCAAATTTACTTTTTCCTTGATGATAAAAAAGATATTGATGTGCTTGTCCAAGCATCGGTCCCACATAGGCCATTTGAAAAAATAACCATTGAACAATATCCCAATAGTTTTTTTGATCCAAAAATTTATTATATTTTTTTGCAAGATAGAGAAGAATAGCTCCTGACTCAAAAATGATTTGATTATTTTCTTTATCGTATATTACAGGAATTTTATTCGTCGGAGAGATGCTTGAAAAATTTTCCGTAAACTGTTCTTTTTTATTTAAGTTTATATTTATTGGATTGTAATCAATGCCCAATTCTTCAAGTAAAATGGTAATTTTTCGACCATTAGGGGTGGCTGATGAATATAAATCAATCATTTATTTAGAATTAAGATAAATTAGAACTATATATTATGTGTGGAAAATTCAATAGATAATATAATTAAACTAGCATGGAGTGATAAAGTTTCGTTTGAAGAAATTAAGAGAATACATAATATAAATGAGTCACAAGTTATAAAAATAATGAGAAAAAATCTAAAACCAAAATCTTTTAAAATCTGGAGAGAAAGGGTGACTGGCAGAACAAGAAAGCATGAAAAAAAAAGAAGTTTATCATCGCTTCCATTTAAGATTGAAGATTATGTTTAAAGTTTTGGTGACTGCGATTTTTTTCATTATTCTACCACTACAGTTATTAGCTGACCAAAATGATAAAAGATTAAATTATTTGTTTGAGAAACTTATTATTGCTGAAAACGATAATGAAATTAATAAAATAACCAATCAGATTTGGAAAATATGGTATGAGATTGATGATCCCAAAATAACAAGATTATTTGAAACTGGAGTTCAAATGATTAGTTTAGGATTTTATAAAAGATCAATTGATTATTTTGATAAAGTTATAATATCTAAACCTAATTTTGCAGAAGCATGGAATAAAAGAGCTACAGCTCATTTTATGATGGGTAATTTTGATTTATCAATGCAAGACATAAGTCAAACGCTCCAGTTAGAACCAAGACATTTTGGTGCTTTAGATGGTATGGGTTTAATATTTATTCATCTAAATGAACATGAAAAAGCGATTGAAATTTATGACAAAATGTTAGAAATTTTTCCAAACAGTATTGTTACTAAATTGAAAAAAGAAAAAATGTTATCTTTGTCTACCAAATCAACTTAAAAATTAAAAAATAATATTAATATTGATAACGTAAAGAAACTAACAAAGGTGCTCAAAACGATATTTGAAGATATTAAATCTTTTTGAGTATTATATCTAAAAGCAAAATAATATGTTTGAGATCCACTAGGTAATGCTGCTGCTAAAGTTACAGTAATTATTAATAATTCATCTAGATGAAAAAGGTACTTAGATATTATAAAGGCAATAAATGGATGAACAATATTTTTTAATAAAGTTAAAACTATTGATTTTTTAATAGATAATAACAAATTAAATTTTGCAAGAGCAAAGCCTAAGGATATAAGAACACAAGGTAAAGCAAAATTTGAAATATTATTTAAAATATTCATTAAGAATGATGGCTGTGTAATTTTTGTATAATTGAGTAATATACCTATAAAAATACCTACAAGAACAATATTTTTGAATAAGCCAGTTACAGTTCTCAAAATTTGTTTTTGTATATTAAAAGTTCTATTTCGGTAACTTTCAATGATTAAAGTGGTATATGTGAAATGAACTAGACCATGAAATAATACTAAAATCATGTAAGGCAAAACATTTGTTTTGCCTAAAAGAGAATGCATAAGAGGTATACCAAGTGCTACTGAATTACCAAAACAAGAGGCAAGACCAACAAGAGCACTATCATCAACTTTATATTTAAATTTTAAATTTCCAACTAGAAATCCAATAAAAAAAACTATCATACCTGCGCCAAAAAAAGATATAAGCAATAATAAAGTATTGATATTTGGAAATTTAATCTGCCAAAAATATGTGATTAAAGTTATTGGTAGTAAAATATTAAAACTTAAATAATCAAATCTAGAAGTAATCTTATTTGTTAAATTAAGATATTTTTTAATTAAAAATCCAATTATTACATAACCAAATACAGAAAAAATAATATAAATTAAACTACTCATTAGTAACCAGGTTTTTTAGAACATTTTCAAAACCTCCTTCTAAAAGTAGACTCAAGTCATTCATAAAAAAATTTATATTTATTATTTTATCTATTGATAAAATTTTAACATTTGGATTTTCTAAATTACCTAAAATTTTAATGGAAATTATTTTTTCATTATTGTCTCTAATTATAATGTTAAGATTAATTAATTGATTTGATAAATTAATTTTACCACTTAAAATTATATTGAAACTATTTTTTTTAGTTTCAAAATTATTTACTAAAATTAATCCATTATCAAATTGAATTTCACTAGTGAAAAATGATTTTTCGTTAAGAAAAGATAAAGACAAATTTGATAATTTTTTGTAAATAACTGGAATATTTATTCTTTGAATAATCAAATTAATAAAATTTAATGAATTTTTTTCTTCTTTATTTAAATTATAATAAAAATACCCCTCGGGAAAAGCTATAAATTGTAATAAATTTTTAAAATTATATTTATTAATCTCTCCAAATGAGTCTAAATCTTCAACAATTAATTTATTTATTCTAATATTATCTGAGTTGAAGTTAAATGCCGCATTTTCCTCATTATAATTTTTTTCAACAATAAATTCTGCTCCTTGAATATATAAATTTCTATCCTTTTTTTCTATACTAAATTTTGTTGATA
>CACKTS010000011.1 GCA_902603095.1 uncultured Alphaproteobacteria bacterium | reverse complement strand
AAAGAGGGCTTTATGTGTGGTAAAGGAGAATATATTGATAATAGAGAAAAAAATTATTCTGAAAAATATAAGGGTGAATTTGAAGACAATCTCTTCCATGGAATTGGTAAATTAGAATGTATCTATCTAGACGATTCATTTGATTCTATAATATTTGAAGGGGAATTTAAGAATGGAAGACAAAATGGATATGGTAAAGAAACAAATATTAAAACCAAAGAGGTAAAACAAGGTTTTTGGGAAGAGGGTACGTTTAAAAAAAATATAACTAATAATTAAAAATAAATTTAAAAAATGACTAATAATGAAATAATTTTCGATGTACATACGGCGCACTTACATACGTTTTTTTAACCTAAACATTCTTGGTGATTGTGATAGTATTGTGAGTATGAATAAGAACGTACTTTTTGTTTTATGTTTATTTGTGATTGGTTCTCTTATGTATGGTTTAGGGTATCTCTATTTTAGTAGCACTCTAGGGGTAGGCGAATTTTCTCTTAACGTAATTAGTATGTATTTTCGTTTATGGTTTGTAATATTTTCTCTTGAGGATAACACTAGATGGTTCGGGTGGAGTAATGTCGGGGCTATAATATCTTTTTTAGCTTTTCTCTATCTTCATGTGCTAATTTATAAATGTTGGGAATATATTGTAGATTATTATAAAGATGAAATAAAATCTGAAAAACCATTAACTTCTAAAGAAATGGAAAAAGAAATATTAAAAAAAGCAAAAGGTAAAAGTTTAGATGAAATTAAATGAACAAGTATAAAACTATTAAAATAAACGAGAATTTAGGTGAACGTTAATGACTAATTTAAAATCAAAATGGGAACTACTTGCAAAAATTAGTGTTGATGGAGGATGTATAATAATAAGTGATGAACAAAATTTCCCAAAATATTTAATGGATGAATCTTCAATTGGTTTTGAAGATAGAAAAAAGTATTTTCCAGAAATGAAAGATGATTTCCATATTGATCTTTTAGAACAAGAAGTATGTGCAAAAAAAGGAGATTATACCGGTTATAGTATACCTTGGTTAGGTGGTGACGGTACTTTTCCTTTATGGGGTAGATATGTCCAAGATAGTGATTCTAAAGATAATTATATTTTAAATGATCTAATAGTTTTAGATGATAGTTATGATATTTTTCACACTTTTAACGAAATAGATCAATTTGAAAAACTTGATTATACAAAATGCTCAATTCAAATTTATTCTGGAAAAATAGGAATTGACTCTCCGGATAATGTAGATGAAAGAGGGTTAATAGTTCCAAGTTATTCCTATGATTGTCCTTTAGGAAATAGAACTTACAATATTTTTGAACTACAAATAGAATCTACTAATGAAATAGCTACGCTAGTAGAATTAAATCCAAATAATAAAATTACAAAAAAGGACGTTCAAAATTTATTAAATGAAATCGCTAAACTAAATGATTAAAATAATCCTCGACGCACATACGGCGCACTTACACACCCGGTATTTACATTTTCACGTTTAATTTTTCTTAGAAAACCTACACTTTGTATTTAATCAGCACGCTTGGAAAGCGTGTATAGTGGCAACACTATCGAGGGTTCGAATCCCTCTCTCTCCGCCATTAATTAAGATTTTTCATTTAACACTTTTTAATAGAAATAAGTTTGGTTGCACATGGGTTGCATTTGTGTATTTATTTTTAATCAATATTCTAAGTTAGAGATGGTAAGATAATTGTCACAATTTATTAATTATATGAAAAAATTATCAAATATAATTATATTTATAATAATACTTATAATTTTTGATTTTATTTTAACTTTTTTTTTTATTTCGAAGTTTAATTTTTATGAAAATTTTTATCCAAAACAAGACCATAGAATAGCAAATATAAATTATCATCATTCTTTTAAAGAGGAGGTTGATACATTTGATTATTGGGGATCATATAAATATAAGTTTTTTACTAATTCTCTTGGTTTCAAAGACAAATCTAATAGAAAAATCAATAAAGAAACTAATCATAAACAAAGAATAATCATAATAGGTGATTCTTTTACTGAAGGCATTGGCTTCAAATATGAAGATACCTTTTTAGGCCTTTTAGATAATCAAATGTTAAATCAAAATATTGAAATATTAAATGCTGGAGTTGCAAGCCAATCACCAATAATCTATTTTAAAAAAATTAAACACCTGATCGAAGTAAAAAAAATAAAATTTAATGAGCTTATAGTATTCTTAGATATATCAGATATACCTGATGAATTTTATTATAATATAAATTTTGATAGCAATGATATAAAAAAATTTAGTTTAAGAAATTATTTACAAGAATTTTTTATTCAAAATATTTCCACGTATTTATTTTTTGATATAATTTTTACAAAAATTAATATTATTAAAGAAAATCTTATTTTAAAATTTAAAGCATCAGAAGAATTCAACTTAAGTTTTTTAAATACAAATATAGAACATATGAATCTATATAAATCTATAAATGCTGAGCGTGGGAATTGGACTCGTGATATTAACTTATGGAAACTTTATGGGAAAAAAGGAAGAGAACTTGCTGATTTTTATTTAAATAGTTTATTAGAGCTGTGTGATAATAATAAAATTCGATTTACACTTGTAATTTATCCTTGGCCTAATCAGATATACTATGGTCATGAATCTATCCTTCATAGAGATTTTTGGAGTAATTGGTCTAAAACAAAAAATATTAATTTTATTGATTTATTTGAATTTTTTGAAAAAGATAATCCTGAAAATATAGTTAAAAGCTTATTTGTTGATGGAGATATACATTGGAATAAAAAAGGTCATCATTATATATATGAGATTATGATGAGTGAATATTTTGGAAACCCATAGGTTGCACTTGTACACCCGGTATTTATATTTTCACTCTTAATTTTTTCCTAGAAAAACTACAATTTGTTTTTAATCAGCAGGCTTGGAAAGCGAGTAAAGTCTTGTCCGTATTTATATAACTGAGCGTATTAAATTTTTTGTATAATTATCAACAGGGTTATTAAAAATATTTTTAGCTTCATCGTATTCAATTAATTTTCCAGTTTTAAGAACTATTATCTTATCTGAGACAGATCTTATAACATTCATATCATGACTAATAAATATATAACTTAGTGAAAATTTTTCTTGAAGATTTTGAAGTAAATCTAAAATTTGATTTTGTATAGTAATATCTAGAGCTGAAGTTGGTTCATCTAAAATTAGTATTTTAGGTTTTAATATTAAGGCTCTAGCTATAGCGATTCTTTGTCGTTGACCACCTGAAAATTCATGAGGATATTTATTATAATCACGATCATAATTCATTCCAGTTTCATTTAAAATATCTTTTAACATTTGTATTTTTTCAATATGAGATTGTTTAGGAAAATGTACATCTATACCTTCAGTTAGTATTTCTTGCACATTCATTCTGGGGCTTAATGATGAATAAGGGTCTTGAAAAATAATTTGAATGTTTTTCCGAATATTTTTTAATTCATTTTTTTTAATTGAATTTAAATTAATTTTATTAAATGTTATTTTTCCAGAAGATGTGATTAGTTTTAAAATAGCTAGTACAAGAGAAGTTTTGCCAGAACCAGATTCTCCAACTATTCCAATTGTTTCTTTTTCGTTTAAGGTAAAATTAATATCATCAATTGCCTTAATATAATCGACTGTTTTTTTAAATAGACCTTTTTTAACTGGGTACCATACTTTCAAATTTTCAATTCTTAAAATTTCTGATGTTTTTTTCTTATCATTTTTTCTAACCGTACTTTGAGAGTTTACTAATTTCTTAGTGTAATTTTCTTTAGGATTTTCAAATATTTGTGATTTTCCCCCGTGTTCGATAATTTTACCATCCTTCATTACGTAAATATAATCTGCTATTTTATTAACTACTCCTAGGTCATGACTAATAAATAAAATTGACATTTCTCTTTCTTTTTGAATTTTATTCAAGAGTTCTAAAATTTGAAGTTGTACTGTTACATCTAGTGCTGTTGTAGGTTCATCAGCAATTAACAAGTCAGGATTATTTGCAATACTCATTGCAATCATGACTCTTTGACGCTGCCCCCCTGAAAGTTCATAAGAATAAATATTTGGTCTATTTAATATATCTTCTAAATTTACCTCTTTTAATAATTTAATAACATTTTGATTTAGCGCTTCAATATTTGTAGCCTTATGTGTTGTAATAATTTCTTTAATTTGTTTATCGATAGTATGTAAAGGATTTAAACTTGACATTGGTTCTTGGAAAATTGTAGTTATCCTATTTCCTCTAATTCTTTCTATATCTTTTAATGGGAGTTTAAGTAAATCTTTATTGTTAAAGAAAATATTTCCTTTATCAATTATTGCACTACTGGGCAATAATCTCAAAATACTTAAAGCAGACAAAGTTTTACCAGAACCAGACTCTCCAACGATTGCAACAGTTTTACCTTTTGGGATATCTATGTTGATTTGATCAACTACTTTTTTATTCTCTTTAAAACTAATTGATAAATTTTTAATTGAAACAATATTAGCCATACTACTTAAATGTCTTTCTGGGATCAAGAGCATCTCTTACTGCTTCACCAATGAAAACTAAAAGACCAAGCATTAAACCTAATGTAAAAAAACTTGTCAAACCTAACCATGGTGCTTGTAAATTATTGCGACCTTGGTTTACCATTTCACCAAGTGATGCAGATCCAGGAGGTAAACCAAAGCCTAAAAAATCTAATCCTGATAACGCAGTAACTGATGCGCTTAAACTAAATGGAAGAAATGTTATTGTGGCAACAGTCGCATTCGGGATCATATGTCTAATAATTATTTTTGATGTGCTAACTCCAAGTGCTTTAGCCGCTCTAATATAATCAAAGTTTCTTGCTCTTAAAAATTCTGCTCTAACTACCCCTACATACCCCATCCAACTAAAAAGGAGTAAAATAATCAGTAGCCACCAAAAATTTGGTTGTATGACGCTAGCAAGTATTATTAAAATATATAATGTTGGTACAGCAGACCAAATTTCCATAAATCTTTGAAAAAAAAGATCAGTTTTTCCACCAAAATATCCTTGAACTGCTCCAGCTGTAACACCGATGATCATAGAAAAAAAGGTTAAAGTAAAGCCGAACAAAATTGATATTCTAAAACCATAGATTAATCTTGATAAAACATCTCTAGCTTGATCATCTGTTCCAAGCCAATTTTTTTTACTTGGTGGAGAGGGTGCAGGACTATCAATATCACGAATAATAGTGTTATATTTATAAGGAATTATAGGCATTATCATCCAGCCAGAAGAATTAATTAAATTTTTTACAAATGGATCCCTATAGTCTGCTTCAGTTTCAAAATCTCCACCAAATGTTGTTTCTGAATAGGATTGAAAAATTGGATAATAAAATTGATTTTCAAATTTTATTAGTAGTGGTTTATCATTAGCTATAAAGTCAGCAAATAATGAAATTATAAATAAAATAAAAAAAATCCAGAAAGAATAAATACCACGTTTGTTTGAAATAAAGTTGTTTAAACGTCTTTTATTTAATGCAGATAAATTTTTCATTCTCTAGACTCAAAATCAATTCTAGGATCAATTAAGGAATACATAAAATCTCCTATTATACCCATGATAAGACCAAGTAATGAAAAAAAATACAATGTAGCAAATATTACAGGATAGTCTCTTGTAAGTGCAGCTTCATAACCTAGCAACCCTAAACCATCTAAAGAAAATATAACTTCAATAAATAAAGAACTTGAAAATAATATTCCAATAAATGCAGAAGGAAAACCAGCTATTACAATTAGCATAGCATTTCTAAAAACATGACTGTAAAGAACTTTTCTCTCTGATAATCCTTTTGCTCTTGCAGTCATTACATATTGTTGGTTAATTTGATCAATAAATGAATTTTTTGTTAAAAATGTTAGTCCTGCAAAACCACTAACAATCATGGCAATTAAAGGTAGAGTTAAATGCCAAAAGTAATCTTTAATTTGAGAAAGAAGACTCAACTCATAAAAATTTTCTGATACTAAGCCTCTTAATGGAAATATATCATAAAAACGACCCCCAGCAAAAAAAACAATAAGTATAACTGCAAATAAAAAATTTGGAATTGCATATCCAATAGTTACAATACTACTTGAAATAATATCAAATCTTGACCCGTCTTTTATAGCTTTTCTTATGCCAAGAGGAATAGAAATTAAATAAACTAATAATGTTGTCCATAAACCAAGAGATATTGAAACAGGCATCTTATCCAAAACAAGTGAAGTTACTTTTTGATCACGAAAAAAACTTTCACCAAAATCAAAAAAAATATAACTTTTCAACATTTTAAAAAATCTTTCATGAGCAGGTTTATCCATACCGTACATTATTTCAATTTCTTTGATGATATCTGGATCAAGACCTTGCGCTCCTCTGTATTTTGAGTCGCCATTTTCAAAGCTTGATGCATCGAAACTGGAACTTAATTCTCCATCATCAGCTCCTGAAAAACGAGCAGTAGACTCAACAGCAGTTCCTGTCATTTGAGCAATCATTTGCTCTACTGGACCTCCAGGAACAATTTGAATAATTGCAAAGTTAATTAACATTATTCCAAAAAGTGTTGGAAATATAAGGAGTAATCGTCTTATTAAATAAGCACCCATTAGAATGATTTTATATTATTTATATAGAATGTTTAACTTATTAGTTTGATGATCTTTGAGAATTAATAAAATTAAATTTATTTTGATTAATCCACCAAGTATCAAATCCTAGGGAATATTTAGGCTTTTGTTTAGGTTGATCAAACATATCCCAGTATAGCACTCTGTAGGCAGAAATATGCCATTGAGGAATTACAAAATAATTCCACAATAATACTCTATCTAAAGCTCGTGTAATAGTTATTAAATCTTTTCTATCTTTAGCATTAATCAGTTTTTCTATTAAAATATCAACAACATCATTTTTAATTCCAATAACATTACGAGACCCATTTGTATCTGCGGCATCTGAACCCCAAAAATTTCTTTGTTCATTCCCAGGAGATAAGCTTTGTGAAAATGTAAACACAACCATATCAAAGTCAAAGCTTTCAATTCTTTTTTGGTATTGTGAGCTATCTATTGTTCTTAAAGATGCATTAATTCCTAGTTTTTCTAAATTATCAATAAATGGTAATACTATTCTCTCAAAAGCTGGCGACACTAATAAAATTTCAAATACAAATGGCTCACCTTTCGAATTTTCAAGCTTTCCTTCTTTTAAATTCCATCCAGCGTCTCTAATTAATTTTGTAGCTTCTTGTAGTTGATCTCTTATAAAACCAGAACCATCCGTTATTGGGTTTTTATATTCTTCATTAAAAATTTCTTTTGGTAGAACATCCATATATGGATTTAGATAAACCAGCTCTTCTTTTGAAGGTAATCCACTTGAAGAGAGTTCTGAATTTTCAAAAAAACTATTTGTTCTTTTATATGCTCCATAAAACAAATTTTTATTAGTCCATTCAAAATCAAATGCATATGATAATGCCTTTCTAATTCTTTTATCTTTAAAAATATCTTTACGTGTATTAAATGCAAAAGCTTGCATTCCTTGAGGATTTTCATGAGATATTAGTTCTTTTTTAATTAATCCTTCTTTTACAGCATCAATTTCATAGCCTGTTGCCCATTCTTTTGAAGTATTTTCAGAAAAGAAATCAATCTCACCAGATTTAAAAGCCTCTCTTTCTACCCCTCTATCTTTATAATAATCATATCTTATAGTACCAAAATTATCCTTACCCACTTTAATTGGAACAGCATTATTTTTAAAACCCCAATAATCCTGATTTAATTCATAAGTTATTGATCTACCTGCATCAAAGGATTTAATTTTATAAGGACCACTTCCAACAGGAATATCTAGTGTTGTTTCTTCAAAATTTTTATCTTCCCAATAGTGTTTAGGGAGTACTGGAAGTTGACCAACAATTAGTGGTAATTCTTTATTAGTACTTGTAGAAAATATAAATCTAACTTTATTATCTGTAACTTTAATAACTTCGCTTACATCTCCATAGTAATACTTATAAAATGGATGTCCTTTTTCCATTAATGTATTGAAAGTCCAGACTACATCATCGCTTTTAATTTTTTCCCCATCATGCCATTCAGCTTGATCTCTAATAGTAAATTCTACCCATGATCGGTCATCAGGCCATTCAATTTGTTTAGCTAAAAGTCCATATTCAGTAAAAGCTTCATCACTCGATCCAACAGTCAAACTTTCATATAATAGCCCTATCCCAGAAGCAGAGGTTCCTTTTAAAGTGAATGGATTAAATGTATCATAATTGCCAATTGAGCTTCTAACAATATTACCGCCTTTTAAAGCACTATTACTAATATACTCTACACTGACAAAATCTTCGTTATATTTTGGCTCCCCGTGCATAGCAATTGCATGGGATATATTAGTATTTGCAAAAATATTTTGTGAAATTGATAAGAGAAAAAAAGTCGAGATCGAGATTAAGATTTTCATAAAGTTAATATAATTTATTTAATTTAAATTTAAATTAATTTTATTCATTTATTAAATAAATTAACTTGGAGTGAAGCTCTTCATTGGCTGAAACTACTACACTTCCTTGAGAATCTGTACTTATTTCCTTACCAAATTTATCGGTAATTTTGCCTCCAGCTCCCTCAATTACATTTACTAATGCCATATAATCATGCACTTTCAAGGTGTCTTCAATAACAATATCAATTAATCCTGATGCAACCAATCCATACATGTAACAATCACCACCATATCTGTAATACTTCACTTTTTTATTTAATTTTTTTACTGCATTTCTCAAATTAGGTTCATCAAAATATAAACCTGAAGTAAAAAGATAAGCGTCTTCTATATTTATTATTTTTGAAGATTGTGTAGGTTGCTTATTATAAGTTGAAATTTGATCTTTTACTCCAACCCATCTTTCATTATGTGCAGGACAATTAATGATTCCAATTATAGGTTTCTTATTATGAGTTAAAGAAATCAAATTACCAAAATCTTTATGTCCTGCAATATAACTTCGTGTACCGTCAATGGGATCTATAACCCAAATAAATTCTGCATTAGAATTAATGTTATCAAACTCTTCGCCTAAAATACCATGACTAGGATATTCTTTCTCTATCATTGATCTTATTTTTAGTTCAGTATTTTTATCCGCAATAGTTACTGGACTTTGATCACTTTTGTTATCGATATCTAGAGAAGTTCTAAAATACTGCATTGAAGTAACACTTGCTGCATCAGCAAGTTTGTTAGCAAAATTAAGATATTCCTGATAAGAATTATTCATCAGATAATTTAAGGAAGAGGAATTGGATTATCAGATTGCTCTCTTAAAAATAATATTAAGTTAGCTCTATCTTGAGCTTTTTTTAAACCAGAAAAGTTCATTTTAGTTCCTTTTATATATTCTTTTGGTTTATACAAAAATTGTGACAACTCTTCATAACTCCATTTACCACCAAATTTAGCTAATTCTTTTGAATAAGCATAGCCTTCTACATTAGCTTTAGGACTATCAACTAAATTCCATAAGTTAGGCCCAACTTTGTTCGCGCCTTCTTTTACATAAGTATGACATGCACTACATTTTTTAAAAATTTTTTGACCTTTATCTAGAGAAGAATTAGCTAATATTAGTGATATTGGTTCTAATGCTCCTTCTTCAATATTAGTTGAGGGTTTAAATTCTCCAGATTCGGGGATATCAATTTTATATGCAGTTTCTATTTCATCTTTGTCAATATCAATTATTATATCACCTAGATTACTAATAATTGTAACAACTAGAATAGCCAATATAATGGAAGCTAATATTTTGTTAACTTCAAGTCCAGACATGTGTAAAACATCTATATAGATTTTTTTTAAAATGAATAGAAATGAAAACGCTTAAAAAAATATTAATCACTGGTTATTTGTCGCATTAATTTATGAAAACAGCAATTATTATACCTGCAAGAATGGCTTCTAAGCGTTTTCCCAATAAACCAATGGTAAAAATCAGCGGAGTTCCTATGATTGAACGGGTTTGGAGACAGGGAATTAAGGCAAATATAGGTGATGTAATTGTAGCTTGCAGTGAAAAGGAAGTTTTTGATCTAATTTCCTCAAAAGGAGGTAGGGCAATTATGACTGATCCAAACTTACCTTCTGGAACAGATAGAGTGCACGCAGCATTCAACTTAATTGATAATAAAAGTGATTATGAAAGCATAGTAAATCTTCAGGGTGATATGCCGATGATAGATCCTAATGATATAAAAAGTGTAAACTTACCTCTTGAGTATGGCTACAATATTGGAACTCTTGCAACTAATATAACATCAAAACAAGAAAAAAATGAAAATATTACTAAAGTTGCAATAGATTGGAAAAAGTCAGATCTTGTAGGTAATAGCATAGACTTTTATAAATCTTCGAAAAAAGAATTATTAAATATATATCAACATGTTGGTGTTTATAGTTTTAGACCAATTGCTCTAAGTAACTTTGTATCCTTACCACCTTCTAAAAGAGAAATAGATAGAAAATTGGAGCAATTAAGAGCTCTTGATGCTGGTATAAATATTGGAATAACATTTGTAGAAAACATTCCTATTAGTATAGACACAAAAGAAGATTTAATTTTAATGGAAACTGTCATAAAGAGTAATAATGAAAGAAATAAATAGTTTTGCCTTTCAAGGAGTAAATGGAGCCTATAGCGAACAAGCTGGTAAAAATGTTTTTCCAAATGCAAACAGTGTTGCTTGTTCAACATTTGAAGATATGTTTGCATGTGTAAGAAATGAACAAGCAGATATTGCTTTAGTACCTATTGAAAATTCTCAAGCTGGTAGAGTTGCAGATACACAAAGATTAATACCTGACTCTGAATTAAAAATTATTGGAGAATATTTTTTAGAAGTTAGACATAATTTATTAGTTATGCGTGGTACAAAAATAGCTGATGTAAAAAGAATTTATAGTCATGAACAAGGTATTGCACAATGTAGAAATAAAATTATTAATTTAAATAAAGAAATGGTTATTGCAGCAGATACAGCAGGTTCAGCTAAAAAAATTTCTGAACTTAAAAGTAAAGAAAATGCGGCAATAGCATCTTCATTAGCAGCAGAAATTTATGATTTAGAAATTATTGAAAAAGATTTTCAAGATTCAAAACACAATGTTACTAGATTTCTTATTATGTCAAAAAATGCGAATCAAATTAGTTCATCAGATCAAGATCTTCTAACAACTCTTGTTTTTGAAGTGAGGAGTATTCCTGCTTCATTGTACAAATGCTTAGGAGGATTTGCTAGTAACGGTATTAATATAACTAAATTGGAGAGCTATATCCATCCACAAGGTTTTGATGTTGCTCAGTTTTATGTTGATTTTGAAGGACACCCAGATCAAAGCTCGGTCAAATTAGCATTAGAAGAAATGAAATTTTTTTGTAAAGAAATTAAAATTTTGGGTGTTTATAAAAAGTCAGAATTTAGAAAAAAATAAACATAATATATAAATCACAAGTTATTTTTTTACTCTTTAATGGTATAGTGTAAATGGAAGGTTTGAGGGCGAGTATCTTGATAATCCAGTCAGGTCTGAAAAGAAGCAGCTGTACCAAGTCTATTTGGGTCTTATAACCTTCCTTTACTACTTTAGTATATGACTGAAAATAAAAAATATAAAGTGCTGGCAAGAAAGTATAGGCCACAAAAATTTTCTGATTTAATCGGACAAGATAGTCTTGTTAAAATATTAACTAATGCCATATCAACAAATAGAATAGCAAACGCTTATTTGCTAACAGGTGTTCGTGGAGTTGGCAAAACTACTACTGCAAGATTAATTGCAATGAGTTTGAATTGCATGGAAAAGAATAAAAATAATTGTGAGCCATGTGGAAAATGTGAGTCTTGTCAATCTATTAGGACTGATCACAATTTAGATGTTATTGAAATGGATGCAGCAAGTAAAACTGGTGTAGACGATATTAGAGAAATTATTGATAACGTAAAATACAAACCGGTTAATAGTGAATATAAAATATTTATTATAGATGAGGTTCACATGCTTTCTAAAAGTGCATTTAATGCACTTTTAAAAACACTTGAAGAGCCACCTGAGCATGTTAAATTTATTTTTGCAACAACTGAAGTTAAAAAAATTCCTGTTACTATTTTATCTCGATGTCAACGTTTTGATCTTAAAAGAGTTGATGCATTAAAGTTAAGTGAGCATCTTATTAAAATCTGTAATTTTGAAAAAGTTAAAATTGATGATGAAGCAATCGCTCTTTTGGTTAGAGCTGGCGATGGTTCTGTACGTGATTCAATTAGCTTACTTGATCAGGCTATAATAAATAATAAAGAAACGGTTTCTTCTGAAATTGTTAATAATATGTTAGGACTTGCTGATAGGGGAAAGATATACGATCTTCTTGAAAATATAACTAAAGGAAACGCATCTGACTCATTATTACTATTTAAAGATTTATATAATTCTGGAGCAGATATTTTGATGATTTTTGAGGAATTACTTAATGCAATACACTCAATTACACAAATTAAGATTTCTCCAGATTTAAAAAAAGATATTACAATACCTGAACTAGAAAGAAGTAAGGGACATTATTTTGCAGATCAATTATCAATGAATTCATTAAGTATATTCTGGCAAGTTCTTTTTAAAGGATTTCAAGAATTACAAAATGGATTTCATTTATATCAGCATGGGGAAATGATTATTTTAAGGTTAATTTTTATAAGTGATAATCCACATCCTGAAAATCTTGATGATAAAAATATACTTAATCAAAAAAATCAAGCTCCATTTGATATAAAAAAAAAAAATGAAATAAATAACATTGCAGAAAAAATTTCTGAAAATAACTTAAAAACAACAACTGGAAATACAATTTTAAGTATTTCTAGTTACAGAGCATTTGTTGATCTTTTTTTTAAAAATAGGGAAGCATTGTTACACACACAATTATACAATTCAGTAAAATTAATCTCTTTTAAGGAAGGGGAGATCTTTTTGAATACTTCAGCTATAAAGGATAAACACTTTAATCGTAATGTCTCTAAACTTATTTCAAAATGGACTGGTAGAATTTGGCAAATTCATTCATCAGATAGTAATATTGGCAGTTCTTTAAGTGAAGAAGATATTGTTAATCAACAAAATGACATAAAAATTATGAAAAATCATCCTGAGGTAAAAAAAATTTTAGATGCTTTTCCAGGTTTGAGTATTCACTCTATAACTGATATTACTGATACAGTTGATGAGACTGATAAACATAACACTGATATAAAGAAGAAGGAGTTATAATGGTTAATATAGGAAATATGATGAAACAAGCGCAGCAACTTCAAAAAAAAATGGCAGACGCACAAGAGAAGCTTAATTCAATTGAAGTTGAAGGAGTATCTGGAGGAGGTGTAGTAAAAGTTACTGCTACTGCAAAAGGTGAGATAAAAAGAATCAATCTTGATGAAAGCTTATTAAAACCAGAAGATAAAGAAATAACTGAAGATTTAATAGTTGCAGCTATAAATGATGCAAAACAAAAAGGTGAGATAGCAGCACAGGAGGAAATGAAATCAGTCACTGGTGGCATGCCTTTACCACCAGGTATGAAACTACCTTTCTAAAATATGGATGGATCTGAAATAGAAAAGTTGATAAGTGAATTTTCTAAGTTACCAGGTTTGGGAAGAAGATCAGCTCAAAGAATTGCTTTATACTTATTAAAAAATAAGGATCGTTCTTTATTACCATTTATAAAAACACTTGAGTCTTCACATAAACTAATTTCCGAATGTTCAGAATGTGGCAATGTAGATATGAAAAATCCTTGTAATATATGTTTAAACTCAAATAGGGATAATAAATCAATTTGTATTATTGAAGATGTTTCAGATTTATGGACTTTTGAGAGAGCTGGTGTTTATACTGGACTATATCATGTATTAGGAGGTTCTCTTTCAGCAATCAGTGGAGTTGGTATCGAAGAACTTTCTATAAAAAAACTTGTAGACAGAATTAAAAATAATGAATTTAAAGAAGTAATTTTAGCTTTAAGTACTACAATGGAAGGACAAACCACATCCCATGTAATTGCTGATAAATTAGAATCTTTTAAAGATCTAACTGTAACAAGATTAGCGCAAGGAATTCCTATTGGGGGAGAGGTTCACTATCTTGATGAAAATACATTAAATACTGCTTTTCAATCAAGAAAAAAAATAATTTAATTAATATAATGAAAATTTTATTTGTTCCACATCCTGTATTACGACAAAAATCAAATAAATTGAAAAATATTAAAGAAGAAGATATCAAAATAGCGAAACAAATGATGGACGTTATGATGAAGGCTCCAGGAGTTGGACTTGCAGCAAACCAAGTTGGAATTTTAAAGCAAATTGTAACAATTAATTTTGAGGACAAAGAAAACAATAAAAAATCTAAGCATATATTATTCAACCCTTCAATTATTAAATATTCTAAAGAAACAGTGGTGATGGAGGAGGGCTGTTTATCATTACCTGAGCAATATGCAGATGTAGAAAGACCTAAAGATATTGTTGTAGAATATATTGATGAAAATAAAAAAACTGTAAAAAGGGCAGTTGAAGGTTATGAAGCTAGAATATTACAACATGAAATAGATCATTTATCAGGAAAATTATTTGTTGATTATTTATCTTCTTTAAAAAGAAATATATTAATTAAAAAAGTAAAAAAATTACAAAATCTTAAAAAAAAAAATGAAAGATAAAAAAATAATTTTTATGGGAACACCCAATATAGCAGCTGAGCATTTAAAAGTTTTAATTAAACACAATCTAAATATTGTTGGAGTTTTTACTCAACCACCACGAAAAAAAAATAGAGGAATGAAGATTGAAGAAACTGATGTACATCAAATTGCAATTAAAAACAATTTACAGATATTTTTTCCTACAGTTATAGATCAAAAAATCATAAACAAAACTAAAAACTTAAAACCCGATTTAATTATTGTAGTTGCATATGGTTTATTGCTGCCAGAAAAATTTTTAAATATACCTAAATTTGGATGTATTAATATTCATGTATCTCTATTACCAAGATGGAGAGGTGCAACCCCTATTGAGCATGCTTTATTGGCAGGAGATAAAAAAACAGGCATAAGTATAATTAAAATTTCTCCGGAGCTAGATGCTGGAGATATTATAATTCAGGAAAGTCTTATAATTGATAAAGGATTATATAGTGATGATTTAAAATTGAATCTTGTAAATCTTGGTAAAAAAACAATGATAAAAGTATTGCCAAATATATTTGAAAAAAAAATTAAATTGGAAAAACAAGATAAAGATAAAGTTACTTATGCTTCAAAATTTTCTTCTAATGATAGAAAAATAAATTTTAATAATTCTGCTGAAACTGTTTTAAATCATATTCGTGCTCATGGTCCAAAACCAGGATCATGGTTTATCTACAAAGGAGAAAGAATCAAAATATTAAAAGCAATAAAGAGTAATACTACAGGTAAAAAGTCAACAGTACTGAATAAAGATTTTTTTTTAGCTTGTAATAACGGAAGTATAGTTCCTACTTATATTCAGCGAGAAGGAAAAAAAGCGGTATCTCTAGAAGAGTTTTTGCGTGGTTTTTCATTCTTAATCGATGATAAGTTAAATGCCTAACTATAAAATTACCCTTGAATATGAGGGTTCTGATTTTGTAGGTTGGCAGCAGCAAGAAAATGGAGTTTCTATCCAAGGTGAAATTCAGTATGCTCTATTTAAGTTAACAGGAAATAAGATTATTGTTTTTGGCGCAGGTAGAACAGATGCAGGCGTTCATGCCTATGCACAAGTTGCTTCTTTTAATTTGAAGAAAGAAATTCAACCTGATGTGATTAGGGATGCATTAAATCAACATTTAAGACCTAATTTAATTTCTATATTATTAGTCGAAATAGTAAACGAAGAATTTCATGCTAGATTTTCAGCAAAGCAAAGATGGTATGAATATAAAATTATAAATAGAAGATCTCCGTTAACTATCAATGCAAAAAGAGCTTGGTGTGTTTATAAAAAATTAAACTTTGAAAAAATGAAAATCCAATCTTCTTTTTATATCGGTAAACATGATTTAAATGCATTTCGCTCTTCACACTGTCAATCTAAAAGTAGCATAAAAACAATTAATAGCTTTGATATTGCAAAAGATAGTGAAAATATTATTATAACTGTATCAGCTAAATCCTTTCTTCATTCTCAAGTTAGAATAATGGTAGGAACATTAGTTGATATTGGCAAAGGAAATCTTGATAGATCAATTAAAGAAATTATTAATTCAAAAAAAAGAGAATTTGCTGGTCAAACTGCACCAGCTAAAGGTTTATATTTAAAAAGAATTGAATATTAATAAAAGCCTATTTCTGATAAGCAAATATCTGCATAAAAATCATTAAATCCTGCAACGAGTCCAATAGTTGTAATTTGTTGCTCTGATAAATTTTTGGGTTGATAAAAACTTGATCTTTTAAATTCATTAAAGGGTGCTTTTATTTCAATCCAATTTTCTTCTAAGTAAAATGAATAACTATAATACTGCCAAGGAGCCATTCCAAGAGGTGTTCTAACATGAACAGAATAATTTTGATTATTTCCTTTTACTTTTAAATATATACCTTCATAATTATTAGCATCAATATTTGGATTAAGATTTGTTCTAATTTGAATAAACCCTCCATTATTTTCAGTAGTTACCTTACCTGTCATTTTATAGCATGGCATATCATTAACTGAAGTTATGATAGCTGTACCTTGTGATAAACCACCCATAACTCCATCAGTAAAAAAAGACCAATATTGTGACTGAGTTGTTTTTCCAGGATTTTCTAAATTATCAATTATAAGTTTTAATGACATTGATTTGCTTGATCCAAAAATCAAAAATAAAAATATAAAAAAGTAAAATAATTTCAATGTTTTTTAGACTCTAATAATTTTTTCTTAATAAGTGATATGCCAAATTCTTTTTTTGATTTGTATGATGCATTAAATGCATCTAGTTGCCATCCATTAAGCCGTTTTTTTAGTTCTTCAATATTTTCTAACTTCCATTGATTAGTAGTATTTTCATCTTTCCACACTTTTTTTTCTTCATCAGTTCTACCACAACCATAACAAAATCCACTTACAGGATCTGTTTTACACACACTAAGGCAAGGAGATATAATATTTTCTTCAGTCATATGCATTTAGATATATTTTTTTCCCATCATTTCAAATAAAATACAACAATCATGTCAAAATTTAATTATTTAAATATAGAAGAGGCATATGAAAATATTAAGCACAAGCTGATTAAAACACCATTAATAACAAATGATTATATTAATAAAATATTAAATTCTAAAGTTTATTTTAAATTAGAGAATTTACAAATAACGGGCTCATTCAAACTTAGGGGAGCAACAAATAAAATAAATAAATTGTCTAAAAAACAAAAATTAGCAGGTGTTGTTGCTTATTCATCAGGTAATCATGCTCAAGCTGTAGGATATGCATCTATGCAAGAAAATATAAGTGCAAAAATAATAATGCCAAAAAATGCACCAAAAATTAAAATTGATAATACACGTAAATATAAAGCGGAAGTAATTCTTTATGATCCAGAAAAAGAAATTAGAGAGGAAATTGGTAAAAAAATTGCAAGAAATGAAAATAGAACAATTATTAAACCCTATGATGATTATGATATTATTGCAGGACAAGGAACTGCTGCATATGAAATTTCAAAAGAATTAGAAAATCACTCGATTATTCCTGATATTTATTTATGTTGTTGTGGTGGAGGAGGACTTATTGCAGGAACTTCAACATATTTAAAATACACATATCCAAATATACAATCTTTTGCTGTAGAGCCATTTGGTTTTGATGATACAAAACAATCACTAGATAGTAAAAAAATTATTGCCAATAAACCTGGAAAAAGTTCAATTTGTGATGCGCTTTTTGCTCAACAGCCAGGAGAATTAACTTTTCCAATAAATTTAGAACATATTAAAGGTGGTTTTGTAGTAAGTGATAAAGAAGTTAAAAATTCTATTAAATTATTGGCTGAGCATTTAAAAATTATTGTAGAGCCAGGAGGTGCTGTAGCTGCAACAGCAGCGCTAACAAATAAAATTAACCTAAAGAATAAAACTGTTATTGTGATGATTTCTGGAGGAAATATTGATTTTGATATGTTTGTTAATTTATGAAAAAAAATATAAAAATTGCGAAAATTCAAAAACAATTAAAAGAAAAAAAAATTGATTGTTTAATCGTCAATAGAACAGATGAATTTTTAAATGAATATATATCCCCAGAATCTGAAAGATTATATTGGGCTACTGATTTCTCCGGTTCGGCAGGTAAAGCGATTATTAATCAAGAAAAATCTTATCTATTTGTCGATGGCAGATATACTTTTCAAGCAAAAGAACAGGTAGATGAAAATGTAGTTACGCTACTTCATCTTAATGAATTTTCATCTGAGTTAAGTAAAAACTTTATTAAAGAAAATTGTATAGCATTGGATCCAAAACTTCATTCTATCGAAGAAATTAAAAAAATTATTGATTTAACGAATAAAAATGAAACGAAATTATATTTTACAAAATCAAACTTAATTGATGAACTGTGGGAGCATAAACCTAACAGAGAATATGGTACTATTTTTGATCATGCTAACAATTATGCAGGAATTGATTCATTAAAAAAAATACATGCTTTTATTAAAACTCTAAAAAAAAATAATTTAGATACTTATTTTTTATCCAGCTTAGATTCAATAGCATGGTTATTAAATTTAAGAGGATTTGATATTTTGTATACACCTTTAGCTTTTGCCTATTTATTAATTTCAGTTGATAGTAAACCAGTTTTATATTTATCTATTAATAAATTAGATGAAGATTTAAAATTAAGACTTGGAAATTTTTTAATTCTAAAACCTATTGAGGAAATAGATAGTATTTTTGATAATTTGCAAAGAAGTTTAAAAATTGGTTTTGATTTTAAAAATACATCATATTATTTTTATAATTTAGCTTTGCAAAATAATCATAAAGGTGTTTCTTTAGAAAATCCATGTTTATTACCTAAGGCAACAAAGAATCTTATTGAACTTGAGGGCTCAAAAAAAGCACATATTAGAGATGGTGTTAGTATTACAAAATTTTTGTATTGGTTAAAAAACCATAAAAATATTGAAACAGAAACTGAAATATCAGTAGCTAGAAAATTGTTAGATTTTAGAAAAAGTAATGATTTATTTCACTCAGTTTCTTTTGATACCATATCAGCTATTGGAAAAAATGCTGCCCTACCTCATTATAGGGCAGATATTACCAATCCTATAAAAATGAAAAAAAATTCTATCTATTTATCAGATTCAGGAGGACAATATCTTGATGGTACTACAGATATAACTCGTACAATAATTTTAGGGAATCCAACTCATGAACAAAAAGATAGATTTACGCGTGTATTAAAAGGACATATACGACTTTCTTCGCATGTATTTGCCAAAGGCACAAAAGGAACCGACATAGATTATTTAGCTAGAGAGAGCTTACAAGAAATTGGATGTGATTATGATCACGGAACAGGCCATGGAATTGGAAGTTTTCTAAGTGTTCATGAGGCTCCTCAACGTATTTCTAAAAAAACTATGTTTCCTAGTGTTGAATTATTAGGTGGAATGATTCTTTCCAATGAGCCAGGTTATTATAAAGAAAATGAATATGGTATTCGTATTGAAAATATAATTATTGTTCAAGAAGAGAGTAAAGATTTATTTAAATTTGAAAATATTTCCTGGGCACCAATTGATAGAGATCTTATAAATACTGAAATGCTTAATAAAGATGAACTAAAATGGATTAATGGATATCATAAATCAGTTTATGATAAATTATCTGAATTTCTTACCATAAAGGAGAAGAGCTGGTTACAAAAAGTAACTATGCCCCTCTAACTCAGTTAAGAATTATATGTAAAATCGATTGTATTTACCTTTTTGTTCTAATTCACGTATTCTTTGCTCTAAATCATAAGTATTTGAAGACTGAGATAAGTATTTTTCAATTTTTTTTCTATCATTTTCAAAAGTAAATGATTTAAAAAAATTACTAAGCAGCTTTTTTATCACTTTTATTTCCCTTTTTATATAAATGTTCTGTTAAAGCTGACTGCCAATCTTTTCCGTATTCAGTTCTGAAATATCTGACTAGGTGTGGATCAACATTATCAAAGCCTAAATCATTTACAGCTTTATAAGTTGTGTTTAAAATTTTAATTAAGTTTTTTATCATTTTATTCCTTTCAATTTACATATAAGTATTTTAATATGCAAATCAAACAAGTTAAATACATATATTATATGCAATAAATGCATATATAAATTTATAAAATATTTAGAAATAAAAACGAATGTATACAAAATTTTTAAAAAAACATATTCTTGTTAAATTAAACATACACTTCACGTATAATTCAAGATAGGTATATAGCAAATATGATTATTATTTTAACCCAATGTTTTCCACCAAGAATAGGTGGTATAGAAAATTTAATTGAAAATTTATCTTTAGAACTTAGTAAACATCATGATGTTTTAGTTTTAGCAGATCAAAATGATAATACATTAGATAAATTATATGATGATAAGTTAAAAAATAAGTTAAAGATAAAAAGAATAGGTGGCATTAAATTTTTGCGCAAAAGAAGAAAATTAAAAGAATTAAAAAAACTTATAAACAAAAATAAAGTTTTATGTGTAATTGGAGATAGTTGGAAAAGTTTTGAATCAACTATAAATTTTATTAATTTATCTTCTGTTAACTCTATATGTCTTGCACATGGGAATGAGTTAATAGTCAAAAGTCAACGTCATAGATCACGTATTATTTCAGTTATGAATAAAATGTCTCATATTGTTTGTAATTCACATTTCACAATAAATTTAGTAAAACAAATAGGTATAGTAAATGAAGAAATAAGTTCTATTCATCCTGGTGCTCAGAATAATATTAATTTAACTGAAGAAATTATTGAAAATCTAAATGGTAAACCGATTCTAGTTACATTAGCAAGATTAGAAAAAAGAAAAGGTCATAAATTTGTATTATCAGCAGTAGCAAACTTAAAAAATAAATATCCAAATATTCAATATGTAATTGCTGGCTCAGGAAATGAATTAAAAAAATTAAAAAAACTAGTTATAGATTTAGATATTGTAAAAAATGTAACTTTTCTCGGTAATATTAATAATGGTCAAAAAAATTATTTATTTAAAAAAACAAACTTAATGGTAATGCCAACAACAGATGAGTCAAATGAAAGATCTGTTGAAGGTTTTGGTATATCATATTTAGAAGCAGCATTTTATGGTATACCCTCTATTGCATCAAATGTTGGAGGTACTCCAGAAGCAGTGCTTCACAATAATACTGGAATAATAAT
This sequence comes from uncultured Alphaproteobacteria bacterium, assembly GCA_902603095.1. GTDB lineage: Bacteria > Pseudomonadota > Alphaproteobacteria > HIMB59 > CACPNW01. The sequence goes on along the minus strand of CACKTS010000011.1, from coordinate 15,514 downwards.
TTCTAATGTAGCTGAATTAGATAGCGTTTTAAAAAATATTTTATCAGATAATAATAATTTAAAAAAACTTGGTGAAAATGCAAAGATAAGAGCAGAGAAAAATTTTATTTGGAGTCATATAATTAAGAAATATATTAAGATAATAAATAAATTTGATAAAAAAAATTAATGAATATCTATTTTTATGCTACTTTTTCAAACCAAGATGAATTTCTTGCATCAGTAAAGAAAAAGTTTAAATCTCATAAAATTTTCACTAAAAATGATAATATTAAGCTTGATATAATTGATGTTGCTTTAGTTTGGAAATTGCCAAATAAAATTTTAAAAAAATTAACTAACCTAAAAGTTATTTTTTCTTTAGGTGCAGGAGTAGATCATATCTTAAATCTACCAAGTTACGAGAAAATACCAATTATCAGAATCAAAGATCCAAATATGCGATCACGAATGTTTAATCATGTGCTCTCTCAAATTTTAAATTATCAATTAAAGTTAAATGATTATAGATTAGCACAAAATAAACAAAAATGGCTTGATGAAAAATATACATTACTAAATAAACGCATAACAATAGGAGTATTGGGTCTAGGATATATTGGCAGTTTTGTAGCAAAAAAATTACAGTCTCTTGATTACAAAGTAATTGGATATAAAAATTCAAGAAATAAATCTAAAATCTCATTTCCTGTTTATCATAAAAACTCAATTAGTACTTTCTTGCGTTCATCAGATATTATTGTATCAATTCTTCCTGCCACACCCAATACAAAAAATATTATAAATACATCTTTTTTAAATCAACTAAAAAAAAATTGTTTGTTAATTAATATTGGTAGAGGTTCATCTCTTAATGAAGATGATTTAATAAAACATTTAAAGAAAAACAAAAATTTTTTTGCTTCTCTTGATGTTTTTATAAAAGAGCCATTGCTTAAAAAACATCAATTTTGGAAAAATCCAAATGTTACAGTAACACCTCATATAGCGGCAGTAACAGATGTTGATTCTTCCATCGACTATATTTTCAAAAAATTGGAATATTTTAGAAAAAAAAGAAAAATTAAAAGTGATGTTTTTATAAATAGAGGTTATTAATTTTTAGTAAAATAATTCTCTAAAATTTGATAATAAATATTTGTTAATTCCTTAAGATCATTTAAATAAATATATTCATCAATTTTATGGAGTGTTTGATTTCTAATACCAAGTTCAATTACTTCACAATAATTTTTTATGAAGCGTGCATCCGATGTACCTCCATCAGTTGCCAACTCAGGCTCATTATTTCTACCAGTAGCTTGATATATAGATTTAGCCACGATTTCACTAAGTTTACCAGGTTTATTTAAAAAAGATCGACCATTAATTTCATGACTTAATTTGCAAGAAACATTCTTTTTATTAGAAAAAATTGAATTTATTTTTTCTTCTAGCCATTCAATTAGTGATTCAGCAGTATGCTGATCATTAAAACGAATGTTTATACTTGCTTTGGCATATTCAGGAATTACATTACTTGCGGGATTGCCAACATCTATTGTTGGGACCTGAATAGATGTTGGTAAAAAAAATTCACTACCTTCATCAAGTGGTGTTTTAAGAATATTTGAAATAAGATTTGTTAAATAATGAATAGGATTTTCAGCTCTATGCCCATTTGCTGTGTGACCCTGTACACCTTTTACAGTTAAAAAAAAGTTTATAGAACCCCTTCTTCCAATTTTAATCTTATCACCAATTTGCAAATTTGAAGTAGGTTCCCCAACAATACAATGATCTATTTTTATATTATTTTCTTTAGTCCATTCCATAATTTTAGGAGTTCCGTTTATTGCTTCACCTTCTTCATCTCCAGTAATTATATAAGAAATTTTACCTACAAAGTTTTTTCCATATTTTTTTAAAAATTTTTCTGTTGCTGAAATGAAACAAGCAATATTACTTTTCATATCTTCTGTTCCCCTTCCATATAACTTATCTTTTTCAATGGTGGCAGAAAAAGGAGGATATTTCCATGATGCCTCATTACCTGGAGGAACAACATCGGTATGTCCAGCAAATGCTATATGTTTTCCATCAGAACCAATACTTGCAAAAAGATTATCAACATCATAGGAATTTTTATCAGAAAATGGCAGGCGTGTGCATTTGAAACCTAAATGACTTAAATGATTTTGAACAATATCTAGAGCTCCTTCATCTTTAGGAGTTATGCTTGCACACTTTACTAAAGCTTGAGTTAATATTATTGGATCATAATTTAAATTATTCATTAATCACGCAACAAATCGTTAATAGAAGTTTTAGATCTTGTTTTTTCATCAACTTGTTTGATTATTACGGCACAACTTAGTGAAGGTGCAATTGGGTTGTTTTTATCTGGTAATGAACCAGGTACCAAAACTGAATAAGGAGGTATTTTTCCATAAGTTATTTCTCCAGTACTTCTATCAACAATTTTTGTTGATTGCCCTATATACATCCCCATACTAATTACTGATCCTTCACCTACTATAACTCCTTCAACAACTTCAGACATTGCTCCTAGAAAAACATTATCTTCAATAATAGTGGGTAAAGCTTGAGCTGGTTCCAAAACTCCACCAACCCCGCTTCCTGCAGAAATATGACAGTTTTCACCAATTTGGCAGCATGATCCTGCTCTTGAAAATGTATCCATCATTGTTCCTGATCCAATATATGCACCTGTGTTTACAAAGCATGGCATTAAAACAGCATTTTTAGCAATGTAAGAACCTTTTCTTACAGGTGAATTTGGCACCATTCTAAAACCAGCTTTTTCAAATTCATTTTTCGTCCATCCTGCGGTTTTTCCTTTAAGAAGATGAGCTTTATCATACCATGAACTGTAGGGCCCTGACAAAGCTTCCATATTATGAATTCTAAAACTTAACATAATTGCTTTTTTTATGTACTGATGAGTAACCCATTCTGAATTCAACTTTTCTGCTACACGTATTTTACCTTGATCTAAATCTTCAATAATTTGATTAACTGCATTTAGTATGGAGGCATCAGAATTTTGATTAATACCTTCTTTATTTTCCCAAGCATCATTGATTATATTTTCTAATTCTTTCATATATTCCCCTTGTTAACTTTTTCTAAAAATAAATGCAAATTAGTAGTTGTAAAATCTAAAAATTTTTTTGATGATTTAATATCGTCACTGAAGTTTTCATAACCTGCATCAATCCAAATTGATGTAAAACCTACATTTTTAGCTGGAACTAAATTTTTTGCAATATCATCAAACATAGCAGAAGAATTTGGATTCAAATTATATTTTTTTATAATTTCTTCATAAGGTTTTATTTCAGGTTTTGGAACATAATTTGCCATTTTAATATCAAATATTTCATCAAAAAAATTCGATAATTTAAGTCGATCCAAAACTGAAAGTGCGTGTTGCATATTAGCATTTGTGTAAATAATTTTTCTTCCACTAAGTTTTTTTAATTCTTCATTTAGCTGATGATTTGGACCAACAATTGAATAGTCTAATTTATGAACTTCAGCTAAAAAATGATCAGGATTAACTCCATGATTATCCATCATTCCTCTAAGAGTTGTTCCGTGTTCTTTATAGTAACTTCTTTGTATTTTTTTGGCTTCATCAATACTTATATTTAAATAAGATGAAACATATTTGCCCATCAAATCATGAACCTGTTGAAATATACCACTATCAGCAGAGTATAATGTATTATCAAGATCAAAAATCCATGTATTAATTCGTGATTGTAATTTGCTCATAATTAAGAATAAATTTGTGTACCAATTCCATGTTCAGTAAATAATTCCAAAACTACAGAATGAGGTATTCTACCATCTAAAATAGTTGATTTATTAACTCCATTTTTCATTGCTTCTATACATGTTAAAATTTTAGGTTTCATTCCTCCTAAAATGAATTTTTCATCTATTATTTTAATAGCATTATCAAGACTTAAAGATGAAATTAAATTATTATCTTTATCTAATACCCCTGCCACATCTGTTAAAAGCAATAATTTACTTGCTTGTAACTTACCTGCAATAAAACCTGCTGCTGTATCTGCGTTAATATTGAATATGTTATTATTTGTATCAATTCCTAAAGGAGCAATAACTGGAATTTCACCTTTCATAATATGATTCTTGATAAGATCAGTGTTTACATTAGTTGGTTGACCAACAAAACCAATATCAACTATTTTTTCAATATTTGTATCTGATCCTTTTATTTTTAAATTTAATTTTGTTGCACTTAAAAGATTATTTTGATTTCCAGCAAGTCCAACTGCTTTTCCACCCGATTCACTAATTGATTTTACTATTTCAGTATTTATTTCATTAGTTAATACATCCTGAACAACCTTTATTGTATCATTGTCAGTTATTCTCAAGCCTTCAACAAATCTTGAAGAAATATTTTTTGATTTTAATTTTGCTTCTATTTGTGGCCCACCTCCATGAACTACAACTGGAAATATTCCAACTTCTTTCATTAATCCAATATCTTTAGCAAAACTTTTTGAAAGTTTAGAATTTCCCATAGCATGACCTCCGTATTTGATAACAATAGTGTCACCACTATGTTGTCTTATAAAAGGTAAAGCTTCAACTAAAGTAGAAGCTTTGTGAATAAAATATGCTTGATCACTTTCTGATAAAAAATCGAATTTCATTTTTCCTTTGATAAAGTATAAATATCTTTTTGGATATCAATTATTCCTTGAAATTTTTTTGTACTTGTAAAAAAAAAGCTATTAAAAAATTTTTTGTAAGATTTCATCAAACTTCCAATAGAATGTTCTAAATCTGATAAGTAGGACTTTGAACATTTATCAACTTTTGTAAAAATAATTGAAAACATTCTATCTGAGTTACTTAATAAATCTAACATATCAATATCACTATTTTTAATACCTACTTTAGCATCAATTAAAACATAAGTACGAATAAGGTTTATTTGGTTTTCAATATATTCTTGAATTATAACACTAAGATTATCTCTCATCACTTTTGAAATTCTTGCATATCCATAACCAGGTAAATCAACAAGATTAATATTTTGGTTAATTAAAAAAATATTTATAGATTGGGTTCTTCCAGGGGTTTTACTAGTTTTTGCTAGGTTTTTTGTTCTTGTTACAGCATTAATTATACTAGATTTACCAACATTAGAACGACCAACAAAACAGCACTCATTTACATTTTCAATTTTTTTAATATCTTTGTATGATTCAAATGATCCAATAAATTTATTAGTTTTAAAAAAATTGTTTAAAGCTTTACTTCCATTAGACATTTTTTGCGAGTATCTTTCTTTGAATAAACCACTGTTGAGCTATAGAAAGAATGTTATTTACTGACCAGTATAAGACCAAACCAGCAGCAAAACCTGCTAATACAAAGGTAAAAACAAATGGAAGCAAGGCAAATATTTTAGCTTGTGTCGGATCAGCCGGTGCCGGATTTAGTTTTTGTTGCAACCACATGGTAAGACCCATTATAATTGGTAATACACCGATATTAATAATTGATAAGACCCCAGGTACATCCCAGGAAATTAAACCAAAGACAGTTAAAATTCCAAGTGGGTCTGGTGCCGATAAATCATGTATCCATCCATAAAATGGCGCATGATACATTTCAATTGTAACAAAAAGTACTTTATATAAAGAAAAAAATATTGGAATTTGAACAAGTATAGGCAGACAACCTGCTACTGGATTTGCTCCTTCTCTTTTATACAAAGCCATTAATTCTTGTTGCATTTTTTGACGATCGTTCGGATAAGTTTCTTTCAGTCGTTGCATATCAGGTTGAAGTTTTTTCATCTTTGCCATGGACTTGAAAGATGCATGTGCCAATGGAAAAAGAATTAAACGCATTAATATTGTAAAAGCAATTATGGCTAAACCGAAGTTTCCGACATAACTATAGAACCAATTAATAGCATATGAAATCGGTTTAGTTAAAAACGCAAACCACCCCCAGTCTATTGCATCAGTAAATCTCGGTATTGATAATTGTTTTGAATAGTTATTTAAGATATCTAAATTTTTAGCTCCTGCAAAAATTTGGCCATTATATGTAATTGATTCACCAGGTAATACCTTAAATATTTGTCCTACATATCCAGCTCTATAACTATCACGACCATTATTTCCGTGTCTGTAATTTACATTAATTGGTTCATTTGGATCAGGAATTAAAACTGACATCCAATATTTATCAGTAAATCCTAACCACCCTCCTTGAGTTTTTACATCACAATAAGAATCTTTTGTTGATATATTTGAATTACAATCATCTAATAAATCATCATAATTTTTTTCAAGCAGCTCATCATTTGTTAGACTAATTAAACCTTCATGCAATATGAAAAAGTTAATTGTTTTTGGTGTATTGATTCTTTTGATTAAGCGATAAGGATAAATTTCTAGATTAGTAGAACTATTATTTATAACTTGCTGAGATACAGAGAACATATAATTATTATCAACAGAAAAATTAATTAAAAAAGTTATATTTTCTTTATTTGTCCAACTTAAAATCACTGGTGAATTAGGGGATAGAGTTGAAGAATTTGTTAACCATTTAGTTTCTAAATTAGGCAATTCTATTTTTTCGCTTCTTAGCTCTTTCCAACCAAATTCAATATAATACGGGTTTGAGGTGCCATCTGGTGAAAACAAATCTATATTATTTGAATTTTCATCTAAACTTTCCTTATAATTTGATAGTGTTAAATCATCTAAGATTGCTCCTGTTAAATTTATAGAACCTTTTAATGAGGGAGTTTCTATATTTACCCTTTTGCTAGATATAAGGACATCTTCTTTAGGTTTAGCAATTTTTAGAGTATTATTTTTTTGATCTTCAATTGAAGCAGCTGGGGCTATTATTTCTTCTTCTGTTTCTTTAATTGGCTCAGTGATTGTGGTTGGAAAAAGTAGTTGAAAAAATACAATGATTGCTATGGAAATTGCAATTGCTAAATATAAGTTTTTTTGCTCGTTCATTTTATTTTTTTAAATCTTTTGATGGTATTGGATCATATCCAAAGCCTCCCCAAGGATGACATCTTCCTATTCTTTTTATAGTCAATATACTACCTTTAATTAAACCATGTGATTTTAAAGACTCAATAGCGTACTCCGAGCAAGTAGGTAAAAAGCGACAATTGCCTCGTAAGATAGGAGAGATTAAAAGTTGATAAACTTTAATTATTATTAGTAATGGAAATATTATTATTTTATTTAACATTAATACTTTGTTCTAACTCCTCTAATAAGTCTATAAAATTTGCTTCTAATATTGATGGTTTGGCTATTAGCACAAAATAAGTATTTATTTTACCTTTAATCAATATTTTTTTTGCTAATTCTCTCATTATTCTTTTAGCTTTATTTCTTTTAACGGCATTACCTATTTTTTTTGTAGCTGTGTAGCCTACTCCAATTTTGTTATTTAAATCCTGATCAGTTAGCTTTTGAATATTCATATTTTTACTAGGTATAAAGATACCTTTGTTTCTTATATGAACAAATGTTGCTCTTTTTTTTATTGTATATAAATTTAGGGCCATAAGGCCAAATTAAGCGCTAAGTTGAGCTCTTCCTTTTGCACGACGACGGTTTATAATTTGTCTACCTGCTTTAGTTGCCATTCTTGCACGAAAACCATGTCTTCGCTTTCTGATTAATTTACTCGGCTGATATGTTCTTTTCATAATATAGTATTTTTTGAGCCCTATTACGAATTGATTGTATATAAGTCAAATAGATACTCAAAAAACTTAGAAAATATTTAAAATGTATCAAAAATTACCGAAATATTGCGATATTTACAGAAAAAATTTGCGTTTAATTAATATAATTATTTTTTTTGTTAAGGGATAACCCAATCAAAAATTGGATTAATATCTTTGAAGCTAATTATTAGTCTTCTATGTCCAGATGCAGAAAGGTAAAGCCAATCAATTAGCATTATATGATTTTCTATCACTGTAAAATTTTTATATCCTTTCTCACTTTCTTTTTTTGTAGGTTCTTTGCCTTTTAAACTTTCATGTATGCCATCTTCAGGTTGATTTGTAATAGAACTTGGAGATTTAAGAGTTAAATAACATTTCCTGCTATATAATTTTGTATTTTCCCACATATCTTTGCAAATATTATTTTGGTTATTAATTGTAGAAGAAGTTTTTATACGTAATTGTATTTTTAATTTTTGATCATAGAAAACAAATAAAGATTTATTATTTTTTTTGAGATTATGCACTTTAGGAGATCTAAAATCAGTATGAAAATTTAAAACCATTTTTTTTGGATCGAATTTCCGTAAAACTACAATTCTTGAGTCAATCGAATTTTCCTTGTCAATATTAGAAAAAATAGGAGTATGATATCCATGACTTCTATCTTTGACACCTCTGTTTAGATTTTTTTTAATATCTTCAAATATTTCATAAGTATTTTCTTTTGAAGAAGTCGACATAATTCATGTAATATAAATTGTTTTTAAAAAATTGCTAGCTAATGAACAGTAATAAAATGTTAGATTTATTAAACAAGGATCATGTAAGATTTTTGTTTAGTATCTTTGTGAATACTAATTCAGAAATTCGTTTAGTAGGAGGAAGTATAAGGGACTCTATCTTAGGAAAAGAAATAAAAGATATTGATGCAGCAACTCCTCTTGAACCAGATAAAATAATTAATTTACTTAAAAAAAATAATATTGAATATGATGATTTTGCAATTCAGTATGGAACTATAATTGCATATCCTTTTAATAAAAAAATTCAAATTACCTCATTGAGAGAAGATATCAATCAAATTGGAAGACATACTTCAGTTATTTATACAAATGATTGGAGGAAAGACGCGGCAAGAAGAGATTTCAGTTTTAATGCAATTTATCTTGGAAATGATAAAACTATATTTGATTACTATGAAGGAAAAAAAGATTTAAGATATAAAGAAATTAAATTTATAGGGGAAATTGAAGATAGAATAAAGGAAGACTATTTAAGAATCTATAGGTATTTTCGTTTTCTAGGTCTTTTTGATTTGCCATCTATAAATTTTGAAGATCAACAAATTGTTGAAAAATATATTCATGAATCTTTAATTGTCTTGACTAATGATGTTATTAGGCAGGAAGTTTTAAAAATGTTTAACATGTCTTATCCTTTAAATTGTTTTTATGAATCAAATCAAAATCAAGTAAAATATAAGTGGGTAGAGATAGTAAAAGAACACTTTATAAAAACCAATTACGAGCTTGGTTTGCATAAATGTCTTAACAAAATTGATAAAATAATAAATTAATTACATTCATCATAAGTGATTTATTTGTCTAAGACCTTCACCTAATACTAAAGCAACAGAGCTGCTTAGATTAATTGATCTGACCCCATCTTTCATTGGAATTGTTAAACGATGATCAACTATATTATGAATAGTTTCAGGCACACCTGAGCTTTCCCTTCCAAATAATAAAATATCAGATTTATGAAATTTAAAATCATAGTAACTTTTTTTGCATTTTGTAGTCATTAAAATTAATCTAAAATTATTCTTTTTAACCCATTGATAAAAATTCTCCCAATCAACATGTTTTTTGTATTCAAGATGATCAATATAATCCATAGCACTTCTTCTGAATTTTTTATCATCAAAAATAAAGCCTACAGGTTCAATAATATCTATTGAAATACCTAAGCATGCTCCTAGTCTGAATATATTACCTGTATTTTGGGGTATGTCTGGTTGATACAAAGCTATTCTCATAATTGTTTTCTACAGTAATATTATGATTGCGTCACGCTGGCACATTTAAATTGGTATTTTTTTTCATATTTAAGCTATAAGAGAAAATCAATTTATGGCAAACAACCCGAATACCAAAAGAAGAGATTTTTTACAACTGAGCACTATCTCAATTGGAGCAGTTGGCACAGCTGCTTTTATTTGGCCTTTCATAAAAAGCATGAATCCAGCTGAAGATACACTTGCTTTGGGAACAACTGAAGTAGATATTAGTGAAATTGAAGAAGGTCAGAGCATAACTGTAAAATGGCGAGGTAAGCCTGTATTTATTCGAAAAAGAACAAAGATTGAAATTGAAGAAGCCAAAGCAGTAAATATTTCAGATTTAAAACATCCTGAACAGGATGTTGACAGAGTAAAAAAAGAAGAATGGTTAGTTTTGATTGGTGTTTGTACACATTTAGGTTGTGTGCCACTAGGTCAAAAATTAACAGATACAAAAGGTGAATATAATGGTTGGTATTGCCCTTGTCACGGTTCTCACTATGATACATCTGGAAGAATTAGAAAAGGACCTGCACCTGACAATCTTCCAGTACCTCCATATTCTTTTTTAAACGAAACAACAATTAAGATTGGATAGATATGAGTGGAAATTCTCAACCCAGGAAATATAAAAATTCTTTTTTAAATTGGATTGAATTTAGGCTTCCAATAATTTCATATTTAGAAAGAGAATATGGAGAATATCCAATGCCTAAAAATTGTAATTATTTTTGGAGCTTTGGAGCATTGGCAACAATTACACTTGTTGTTATGATTTTAAGCGGAATTTTTCTTGCTATGAATTATACACCTCATACAGATATGGCATTTGATAGCGTAGAGAGGATTATGCGTGATGTTAATTTTGGTTGGTTGCTTCGTTATATTCATTCTAATGGTGCAGCTTTCTTTTTTATTATTGTTTATATTCATATACTTCGTGGAATGTATTACGGCTCATATAAATATCCAAGAGAACTTAACTGGATACTTGGAGTATTTATTTATCTTTTGATGATGGCAACAGCATTTATGGGATATGTGCTTCCATGGGGTCAAATGTCTTATTGGGGAGCAACAGTTATTACTAATTTATTTAGTGCTATACCTGTTATTGGTGAAGGATTAAAAACTTGGTTGTTAGGTGATTATACAGTTGGTAATGCAACTCTTAATAGATTTTTTGCTTTACACTATGTGTTGCCTTTTGTTATTTTAGGGGTTGTAGGTCTTCATGTTGCAGCAGTTCATGTTCATGGATCAAATAATCCAGCAGGAATTAATATTAAATCAAAAAATGATACAGTAAGATTTTTTCCATATATGATTATGAAGGATGCTTTAGCAACTTGTGTATTTGGCGTAATAATTTCTGCAGTAATATTTTTTGGACCTAACTTAATGGCTGAGGTTGACAATTATATACCTGCAGATCCTCTTGTGACTCCTGCACATATAGTTCCTAATTGGTATTTAGCTCCTTTTTACGCAATATTGAGAGCAATTCCAGATAAGTTAGGTGGAGTTGTCTTGATGTTTGGATCCATTGCAATACTATTTGTTCTTCCTTGGTTAGATAGATCAAATGTTAGAAGCTGTAACTTTAGACCTATATATAAATGGTTTGTAATGTTATTTTTTGTTAATTTTTTTATTCTTGGTTATGTAGGCATGTTACCAGCTGAAGGATTGTATCTTTTAGTAGCAAGAATAGGTCTTGTTTATTATTTTGGTTTTTTCTTAATTATAACACCATTCGTACATTTGATTGAAACCCCAAAATCTCTTCCTATGGGGATCAGTGATGTTTATTCAGGAGCTGCAGAAAAAAGACCAATTCTTACATCTCAAAAAGAGATTATCTAATATATGAGATTTTTTATTATTATCTTAATTTTTTTATTTTCTTCAAATATTTCAGCCGCTGAATCCAATTCAGGGCCTATGCCTAGGCATCAATGGTCTTTTAATGGAATAACAGGAACTTTTGATAAAGCTGCACTTCAGAGAGGTTTTAAGGTTTATCAAGAAGTATGTGCAGGATGTCATTCAATGAAATTATTATATTATAGAGATCTTCTAGATATTGGATTTTCTAAAGAGGAAGTAAAAGCTATAGCTTCTGAATATATGGTTCTTGACGGACCAAATGATGAAGGTGAAATGTATGAAAGAGATGCAAGACCTGCAGATAGATTTGTTTCCCCTTATTTAAATGATAATGAAGCTAGACTTAGTAATAATGGTGCTTATCCTCCAGACTTAAGTGTAATAACAAAAGCTAGAAAATATGGTGAAGATTATATTTACAATATACTTTTAGGTTACGAAGAACCACCTGAAGATATGGAAGTAGGTGAAGGTATGTATTATAATAAATGGGTTGGGGGAAACCAAATATCTATGCCTGAGCCAATATATGATGGTAGTGTTGATTATGATGATGGAACAGATAATAATGCTAAGCAACTTACAAAAGATGTAGTTACATTTTTAAAGTGGGCAGCTGAACCTGAGTTAGAAGTTAGAAAAAATCTTGGAATCAAAGTTATATTGTTTTTCTTAGTTTTAGGTACAGTTATTTATTTAGCTAAAAACAGACTCTGGAGAGAAATTGATTAAACATTAAAAAGAAAGTGCATTATATCTCCATCTTTAACAACATATTCTTTTCCTTCCTGTCTTAATTTGCCGGCTTCTCTACTTCCAGTTTCACCATTAAATTTTATGAAATCATTATAAGCAATAGTTTCTGCCCTGATAAATCCTTTTTCAAAATCAGTGTGTATTTTACCCGCTGCTTGAGGAGCAGTTGTTTCTTCATCTATAGTCCATGAACGTGTTTCTTTTGGACCACAAGTAAAATAATTAATTAAATTAAGTAAATTGTAACCACTTTTTATGACTTTAGTAAGAGTTGTATCATTCAACCCCATCTCTTTTATTAATTCTAATTTTTCATTATTGTTTTCTAATTCAGCTATTTGAGCTTCTATTGAAGCTGATACAATAACTGAATTATGATTATTTTTATTTGCATATTCAATAACTTTTTTGGATAATTTATTACCATTTTGAATAGATTCTTCATCTACATTACAAATATATAGCATAGGTTTAATTTTTATTAAGTTTAGTGATTTTATGAATTCATTTTCTTCTTCAGAAAACTCATTTTTTTTGTATGAATAATTATTGTTTAAGTTATCTATAAGTTTTTTAACTATAATAATTTGATTTTTTATTTCATTATCTCCTTGTTTACCTTTTTTTTCTAAAGATAATTTTTTTGACTCTAGAGTTTCTATATCTGCTAATTCCAATTCAGTGTTAATTATTTCTATGTCGCTAATTGGATCAATATTACTTGAAATATGAGTAATATTTTCATCATTAAAACAACGAACTACATGTGCAATAGCATCAACTTCACGAATATGTCCTAAAAATTTGTTACCTAGACCCTCACCTTTAGATGCGCCTTCAACTAATCCTGCTATATCAACAAAATCCATATAGGATGGAATAATTTTTTCACTTTTACCTATCTTTCTTAATATTGATAATCTCTCATCTGGAACTGCCACTCGTCCTACATTTGGCTCTATTGTGGCAAATGGATAATTTGCTGCTTCAGCTTTATTAGATTCAGTTAATGCATTGAAGAGTGTTGACTTACCAACATTGGGTAATCCAATGATACCGCATTTAAAGCCCATTATTTTTCCTTTGCTAAATTTGTTAAAAATAGAGCAGAATTGCTTAAGAGTATTTCAAAATTTTCTGTGATTTTAATAAGTTTTTCTTCAATAATATTTATTTCATTTTTATCAAATTTATTTAAAACATAATTTGAAACCATATCCTTAATACCTGGATGATCAATTCCTATACGAAGTCTATAATATTTATTTCCAATTTTTTCATCAATACTTGAGAGCCCGTTATGGCCTCCATTTCCACCTCCCAATTTAAATTTAATTTTTCCAAGCTCTAAATCGATATCATCGTGAATGACATATAGTTTGTTTTTCTCAATTTTATAAAAACTCATGATTTCTTGAACTGGTTGACCTGATAAGTTCATAAAGTTTAAAGGTTTAATGAGTAAACAAGGATGATGATTTATCAAACCTTTAAAAACTTCTTTTTTATTATCTTTTTTTAATGGATAAAAATTATAATAACTTGAAATTTTATCTATCAGATTAAATCCAATATTATGTCTTGTATTAATATATTCCTTTCCCGGGTTTCCCAGGCCACAAATTAAAAACATATTTTATATATAGATTAATTTACTTAGATTCTTCTTTAGGATTTGATTCTTCCTTAGAACCCTCTTTAGACTCTTCTTTTTTGTCTTCAGATTTATCTCCATCTTTGCTTTCTTCAGTTGATTCCTCACCTTCTTCGGCTGGTTTTTCTTCTTCAACCTCGACAGTAGGCGGAACCAGAGTGGCAACTACAAAATCTCTATCAGTTATTGTAGGCATAACTCCTTCTGGAAGCTCAATGTTACTTATTTTTATAGAATCACCAATTTCACTTGTAATAAGATCAAATTGTAGTTTGTCTGGTATATTGTTAGCATTACAGCTAAGCTCAATTTCACGTCTAACTAAGTTAAGTACACCGCCTTTTTTTAATCCAGGACAAGTTTCTTGATTTAAAAATACTACAGGAATTTCTACTGTTACTTTGGTATCATCTTGCACCCGTAGAAAATCAAAATGAATCAATCTGTCTGTTACTGGATGATATTGTAATTGTTTAGGAAGAACTTTTTCAACTTTTCCTTCAATATCAATATCAAGTATAGTCGAATAAAATGAACCAGAATGCATTAATTTTTGAAGAACTTTATTTTCAAAAGCTATTTTTATAGGCTCAGTGCCCTTTCCATAAACTATTCCTGGCACCATACCTTTGCTAAGCATAGAATATGTTGAGCCAGCATCCTTTGATCTTTCAATTACTTTATACTTTTCCATTTTTTTAAAAATTAATCAAAAAGGGCTGAAACAGATGAATCACTGTTAATCCTCTTAATGGCCTCTCCCATTAAAGGAGCAACACTAATATGTCTAATATTTTTTGTATTTTTTACCTCCTCAGAGGCTTGAATACTGTCTGTAAGTACAAGCTCTTTAATTGCCGAGTTTTCTATTTTATTTAAAGCTTCTCCAGATAGCACACCATGAGCTATATATGAGTATATTTCTTTAGCACCACTTTTCTTAAGAGCTGAGGCTGCATTACATAATGTTCCAGCAGAATCAGCGATGTCATCAAGTAGAATGCATGTTTTTCCAGCTACTTCACCTATAATATTCATTACTTCAGATTCACCAGCTTTTTCTCTTCTTTTATCTGCAATAGCCAAACCTGCATTCAGACGTTTTGCAAAAGCTCTTGCTCGAACAACACCCCCAACATCTGGAGAGGCTATAACCAAATCATTACTATTTGAAAATTTCTCTTTCATATCTTTAATTATTGGCGGAGCAGAAAAAATGTTATCAAGAGGTATATCAAAAAAACCTTGTATTTGACCTGCATGTAAATCCATTGTTAAAACTCTATCTGCTCCTGCAGAAGTAATTAAGTTTGCAACTAACTTTGCTGTTATAGGGGTGCGTGGTCCTGTTTTTCTATCTTGACGCGCATATCCATAG
>CACKTS010000010.1 GCA_902603095.1 uncultured Alphaproteobacteria bacterium | reverse complement strand
AAATGGGGTTATGAAATGAGAGCAGTTGGTCACAATACGCAAGCTGCTATTTATGCTGGTATTTCTCCTTATAAAAACATAATCATCGCAATGCTCATCTCGGGCGGCCTTGCAGGTTTATTAGGTGTAAATGAAATTTTAGGTGTTCATCATAAAATAGTATCTGGTTTTCCTGCAGGATACGGGTTTACAGGTATTGCTGTTGCGCTGATGGGAAGAAATCACCCAATAGGTATATTTCCCGCTGCTTTTTTATTTGGTATTTTGTACCAAGGTGGATCAGAAGTTACTTTTGATATGCCTAATATTACCAGATATATGTTTGTAGCTGTTCAAGGTGTTATTATTCTATTTAGTGGCGCATTAGAAAATTTATTTAGACCACAAATAGAAAGTTTTTTTGTAAACAGACTAAACTTTAGGAGAGAAGTATAATGGAAAGTTTTGCTGATATAGCTTCATTGGTAAATTCAACATTAAGAATTTCAACTCCATTAATATTTGCTGCCATGGCCGGGCTTTTTGCTGAGCGTTCTGGGGTAATTGATTTTGGTTTAGAGGGTAAAATGCTAGCTGCAGCATTTGTAGCTGCTGTTGGCTCTTACTATTTTGGATCACCTTGGCTAGGATTAGTTTTAGCTATTATTGCCTGTATAACTTTATCTATGCTTCATGGTTTTGCGTCTGTTACACACAAAGGCGATCAAGTTGTCTCGTGTGTTGCAATAAATATTTTAATGATTGGTTTAACTACAGCCCTGGCAGCCGCCTGGTTTGGACAAGCAGGTTTAACACCAACATTAACAGACGACCAACGATTTTTAGAAATCACATTACCTTTTGCAAATTCTCTGAGAGATGTTCCTGTTGTTGGTTTAATATATAGCGATATGTTAAGTGGACATTATATTTTTGTTTATTTAGCTTATATTTCAGTTCCATTAGTTTTTTGGATTGTTTTTAAAACTAGCTTTGGTCTTAGATTAAGAGCTGTTGGAGAAAATCCTAGTGCAGTTGATACTGCAGGGATTAATGTTTTTTCTATGCGTTACAAAGCGCTGATGATTAATGGTGTTTTAATTGCTTTTGCCGGAGCACATTTGTCAACAGCAGTTAACGCTAATTTTTTTAGAGAAATGTCAGCTGGAAGGGGCTATCTAGCACTAGCAGCACTTATATTTGGAAAATGGCACCCTAAAACAGCATTAATTGCTTGTCTATTATTTGGATTTACAGATGCTCTTCAAATAAGATTACAAGGTGTTGAGTTACCAGCTATTGGGACAATACCGGTACAATTAATTCAAGCTATTCCTTATGTTTTAACGGTTATATTGCTAGCTGGATTTGTGGGTAAGGCAATTGCCCCTAGTGCTATTGGACAACCTTATATTAAAGAAAGATAATTTAAATACTTTTGCTCTCACCGTGAGTCATGGCTATAAATTCGTCATTTGATAATTTTTTTTCTACTGCAAGTTTTTTTAAAAGAATAATTGGCTCATCCATTGGCTCATCAGTGAGTTGAAATGTACCCCAATGCATTGCGATAGATTTTTTTGATTTTAAGTCCTTATGAATCTGAATAGCTTCCTCAACATTACAATGATGATCTTTCATAAACCACCGAGGTGCATATGCTCCGATAGGAATAAGTGAAAGATCCATAAAGCCAAATTTTTCTTGAATAGTTAAAAAATCTTTTGAGTAACCTGTGTCACCAACAAACATACATTTAAAATTTTGTGCTTCAAAAACCCAACCACACCATAAAGTTTTATTGGTATTAAAAGATCTGTTACTCCAATGCTGTACGGGCACTGAATGAACAAATATGTTTTTAAATTTTATATTGTCCCACCATTCTAATTCCTTTACATTATTTGCTCCAAAACTCTCCAATAACTTTTTTAATTTAAGAGGCACTAAAACCAATGGTTGTTTACTTTTCTGCTTTCTAGTTATTTTAAGTATTGTCTGATAATCTAAATGATCATAATGATTGTGAGAAATCACAATAATATCAATGTGTGGTAAATCATTTATTGCTAGTCCTGGCGGGGTTGTTCTGGAGGGTCCAGCAAAAATTATAGGTGACGCTCTTTTTGTTAAATGAGGGTCTGTAAGAATATTAACCCCATCTATTTGTAAAAGAAAAGAAGCATGGCCAATCCAGGTAAGGGTTTTTTGGGTTTTATTTTGTTGTAAAAATGTTGGGTCATTTTTTGCTATAGGAAATGATATTGGCTCTGGCCTATTTGATTCTTTTCTCCATTTCCAGAATTCTTTGAATGATGCCATTTTATGATCAATATAATTATTATAAAAAATACCATCTTTAAATTTTGGCTTACTAAAAATTTCTTTAGCAAATAATTTATTGGTCATTGCTATTAATCCTATAGTGGTAATAAATATTTTTTTTAAAAAAATTCTTCTTAGCATTAATTAAATGTGTTTTGGGTTTAATATATTCCCACAAAAAATCTAAAAAATTTAAATTACTTAAGATCGAAACGATCTGCGTTCATAACTTTATTCCATGCGTTTATGAAGTCATTAATAAATTTTTCAAGATTATCAGATTGTGCATATACTTCTACCAAAGCGCGTAATTGAGAATTTGATCCAAAAACAAGATCAGTTCTTGATGCCCTTCTTAATTTCTCGCCTGATTGACGATCTGTTGCTTGATAAGAATTACTACCTGTTGCCTGCCATTTTACTGACATATCAAGAAGTGTTGTGAAAAAATTATTTGATAATTTTCCAATATCTTTTGAGAAAATACCACGATCATCTGAGCTAATACCTAAAGAACGCATGCCACCAACTAAAACAGTCATTTCAGGAGCAGTAAGTCCAAGTAGGTGCGCCTTATCTAACATTAACTCTTCAGGTGTTACGGTGAAATTTTTCTTAAGATAGTTTCTAAAACCATCTGCTTCTGGTTCTAGTACTGAAAATGAATCAACATCTGTATGTTCTTGAGTTGCATCGCCTCTTCCAGGATTGAATGGAACAGATTTTCCAGAAGCTTTTTCTATACCAACATTACCTGCAAGGACAATTACATCTGAAACACTTGCTCCAGTTTCAGAGGCAATATTTTCAAGTACGTCTAATACTTTTGATAACTGATCTGGTTTATTTACCTCCCAGTTTTTTTGTGGTTCTAATCTAATACGTGCACCATTTGCACCACCACGCATATCAGTGTGACGATAAGTTGAAGCACTTGCCCAAGCTGTTTCAACCATTTCCTGAATAGATAATCCACTATTTGAAATTTTAGTTTTAACAACATCAATATCATAACTTGAGTTGCCCTCTGGAATTGGGTCTTGCCAAATAAGTTCTTCTGATGGAGCTTCTGGTCCTATATATCGAGTCTTTGGACCCATATCACGGTGGAGTAATTTAAACCAAGCACGAGCAAAAGCTTCTTGGAACTCATCTGGGTTTTTATGGAAACGTTCAGAGATTTTTCTATATTCTGGATCTTCACGCATAGCCATATCAGCAGTTGTCATCATTGTTGGAACTTTTTTTGATTCATCTTCAGCATCTGGTGCCATGTGTTCTTCTTTTTGATCAACTGCATGCCAAATATTTGCTCCTGCTGGACTTTTTGTTAGTTTCCAGTCATAACCGAGAAGTAGATCAAAGTAACCATTATCCCATTTAGTAGGATTTGTTGTCCAAGCACCTTCAATTCCACTTGTAATTGCATCGCTGCCTTTTCCAGAAGCGTGTTTGCTTATCCAGCCAAACCCCATTTCTTCTATTGGCGCACCTTCAGGTTCTGAACCTACTAGACTGGCATCACCAGCACCATGCGCTTTTCCAAAGGTATGACCTCCTGCAGTTAATGCAACAGTTTCTTCATCATTCATTGCCATACGACTAAAAGTTTCACGAATGTCTTTTGCGCTTGCAAGTGGATCAGGGTTTCCATCTGGACCTTCAGGGTTTACATAAATTAATCCCATTTGCACAGCAGCTAAAGGGTTTTCTAATTCACGGTCGCCCGAGTATCTTTTGTTAGTTAGCCATTCTGTTTCAAGACCCCAATATATATCTTCTTCTGGAGCCCAGATGTCAGATCTACCAGCACTAAATCCAAAAGTTTTTCCACCCATTGACTCAATTGCAACATTACCCGCTAAGATAATCAGATCAGCCCAACTAATTTGATTTCCATATTTTTGTTTTATTGGCCATAAGAGCCTTCTTGCTTTGTCTAAATTTCCATTATCCGGCCAACTATTTAAAGGAGCAAATCTTTGTGCGCCAGTTCCACCGCCACCACGCCCATCAGCAGTTCTATATGTGCCAGCTGCATGCCAAGTCATTCTAATGAAGAATGGACCGTAATGACCATAATCTGCTGGCCACCAATCTTGAGAGTTTGTCATCAACTCGTTAAGATCTTTTTTTAACCCATCGTAATCAATATTTTTAAAGTGATCACGATAATTAAAATCACTTCCCATTGGATTTGATTTTTCATCATGCTGATGAAGAATACTAATATCTAATTGATTAGGCCACCAATCTCTATTTGTGGTTCCTTCTCCTTTATTTTTTGTATTCGCACCATGCATTACAGGGCATTTACTTTCAGCATCCATTGTATGTTTCTCCTTTATTGAACTACTATAGATATATAAATAAATGAAATTAAATCAAAGAAAAATAGCTAAAATTAACTAAAAATCCATATTAAAATTTGTCGGTTTCCAATCAGAAGGAGCTAACTCAAAATCTTTATAATCAAATCCAGGGGCAACTGTGCATCCAATTAGACTATATTCACCTTTTGATCGCATAGCGAACCAATTTTTTGCTTTAACAGTGTAATGGAAATTATCATCTTCACCTAATGTAATACATGTATAATCAATTCCGTCATTAGAAATAAATATAGAAAGAGGATCACCTTTGTAAAAATGTAATATTTCATCTTTTGTTAATCGGTGCCAATGAGACCATTCGTTTTTTTGAAGCATGTAGTAAATTAAACTAACTTTATTATTTTTATCACGAAATGACTCTGAGAATTGGCCACCCTCAGGGTGAGCAACCATATTAAGCTTTTTTATTAAGTCTTGTGCTTCAGTCATCAAAAAGAAAAGTTTATATTAAGTGACCAAGCTTTTTTATTTTAGTTGATATATATTTTTCATTATACTTATTTGTATTTGAAGACAGTGGCACTCTTTGATTTATAATAACACCCATGGCCTCGAGTGCTTTTATTTTTTTTGGATTGTTTGTCATTAAATCAACTTTTTTAATTCCAAGAAAGTTGATCATATCTGATACAATTCCATAACCTCTTTCATCCTCTTTAAAACCTAATTGATGATTAGCTTCAACGGTATCCAAACCTTTGTCTTGAAGATTATAGGCTCTAATTTTGTTTGATAGACCAATGCCCCTTCCCTCTTGCTGAAGGTAAAAAACTACACCACGACCTCTTTCTGCAATTTGTGTTAGTGACTCGGTTAACTGATATCTGCAATCACAACGCATACTAAAAAAAGACTCACCAGTTATACATTGTGAGTGAATTCTGCTCAATACAGGTTCGTTGGTTAGCAAATCCCCCATACCTATTGCTAGGTGATCTTTAGAATCCTTTTCGTCAGTAAAAGCATGTATGGTAAATTCACCTAAATCTGTTGGCATTTTACTCGTTTCAATAAATTTAAGTTTTGATGTCATAAGTAAGTTATTGCTTTATGCCATTATATTTAATTGTAAATAAGATTATAGCTTTGTAGGGTTAGGAGCATCCCCATAAATTTCTTTGGGATCGAAAACCTTTTCTTTTTCCTCATATTTTAGGACAATCGATGAGTTGTTATCTCCAAAAGGAATGCTTCTGTAAAAGCAAGACCTATATCCAACGTGACAGCTAGCCCCACCTTGCACATCTACACGTAACCATACACTATCTTGGTCGTCATCTATTCTAATCTCTTTTATTTTTTGAATAAGTCCACTTGTTTTACCTTTATGCCATAAAGTGTTTCTGCTGCGTGAATAATAAACTGCTTGTCCTAATGTAATTGTTTTCTTGAATGCTTCTTCATTCATGTAACCTTGCATTAAAACTTCCCCAGAGCTATAGTCCGTAGTAACTACTGGAATCAAACCATCTGTATCAAACTTAGGTGCCAATTCAGTAGATTCCTCAACTTGTTCAATAGATATTCTTTTTTCAAAATTTATATCATTCATTATTTAGCCCCTTACTCTATTGGTGATAAAGATTCTGTTTGTAAACTATTTATTAATTCTTCTAACTTCATAACTTTTGTATCAGGGCTTCCTATACGCCTGATAGACACTGTACGATCTTCTGATTCTTTTTTTCCAACCGCAAGGATAATTGGTATTTTTGAATTACTATGTTTACGGATTTTATATCCTATTTTTTCATTTCGAATATCTATTTCTGTTCTTAAATTATTTTTTATTAATTGATCTTTAACTTCAAAAGCATAATTATCTGTCTCTGAAGTTATTGTAGCAACAACAATCTGAGATGGAGATAACCATAATGGTAAATGCCCAGCATAATGTTCAATTAAAATTCCAGTAAATCTCTCTAAGGAACCAAAAAGAGCTCTATGCAGCATCACAGGAACTTTTTTCTGACCATCTTCATCAACATAAGTTGCCCCAAGTCTTTCTGGTAAATTTAAATCTACTTGCAATGTTCCACATTGCCAGTCACGACCAATTGCATCTCGTAAAACAAACTCTAGTTTTGGTCCATAAAAAGCGCCCTCTCCAGGATTAAGTGTATACTCAAGCCCTGTAGCTTCCATTGCTAGTCTTAAAGCTTCTTCTGCCTTATCCCAAACAACATCATCGCCTACTCGTTTTTCAGGCCTATCAGAAAATTTGATTCTTACGTCATCAAAGCCAAAGTCTTTGTAAATACTAAGGATAAGATCACAAACTGTTTTACTTTCTTCAGTTATTTGATCCTCTGTACAAAAAATATGTGCATCATCTTGAGTGAAAGCTCTTACTCGCATTAAACCGTGCAAAGCTCCAGAAGGTTCATATCTATGCACTTTACCAAATTCAGACATGCGCAAAGGGAGGTCCCTATAACTTTTAAGACCCTGTTTATATACTTCAACTGCCCCTGGACAATTCATTGGTTTTATAGCAAAAACCTTTTCTTCCTTAGGGTCTGTAGTGAACATGTTATCACCAAATTTTTCCCAATGTCCTGAAGCTTCCCATAATGATTTATCTAAAAGATCTGGCGTGTTAGTTTCAACATAACCTGCTCTATCTTGTCTTAAGCGCATATAGTTTATTAATGATTGAAATAATTGCCATCCTTTAGGATGCCAAAAAACAGCCCCAGGTGCCTCTTCTTGAAAATGAAAAAGACTCATTTGTTTTCCAAGCTTCCTGTGATCTCGTTTTTCTGCTTCTTCAATTTGCTTTAAATGAATGTCTAGTTCCTTTTCATTCCTCCAAGCTGTTCCATATATACGTGTTAGCATTATATTATTAGAGTCACCGCGCCAATAAGCGCCGGCAACTTTCATTAATTTAAAGCCCTTACCAATTTCTTTTGTACTGTTCATGTGTGGTCCACGGCAAAGATCTAGCCATTCACCTTGCTTATAAATGGATATCTCTTCTTCAGGATCTAAATCTTCAATTAATTCGAGTTTATAAACTTCGCCTTTATCTTTAAAAAATTTTTTAGCTTCTTTTTGTGACCAAACTTCTCTTGTAAATTCTTCTCCTTTATTAATAATTTCATGCATTTTTTTTTCTATTTTAGGCAAGTCTGATAGTGTAAAAGGCTCCTTGCGTGCAAAATCATAATAAAAACCATTTTCAATAGAAGGTCCTATAGTCACTTGTGTCTCTGGAAACAGCGATTGAACAGCTTCTGCCATTACATGAGCACAGTCATGTCTAATGATATCTAGGGCCTCTTTATCACTTTTTTTAATTATTTGAATTTTTGCATCTCTTTCAATTTTTCTTTTAAGATCAAAAATTTCACTATTTATTTTTATAGCAATAGATTCTTTTGCTAAAGATTTTGAAATTTCTTCAGCAATTTCAAAACCATTAATTCCTTTTTTTACACTTTTTATATTTCCATCCGGAAATGTAATAGTAATTTTATCACTCATATATAAACTTTAATCACTTTTCCAAATGGTTCCATTTTTTGTATCTTCAATTTCGACACCTTTTTCTTTTAGTTCATCACGAATTTGATCAGCTAAATCAAAATTTTTATTTCCTCTAGCTTCATTGCGTTCTTTTATCAACCTTTCTATAGTAGTTTCATCAAGAATTGCTGATTTTCCATATCCTAGCCACGTATCAGGATTATTTTGAAGAATGCCAATTATTTTACCTACTTCCAATAAATTATATTTAATCCTACTTTTCATTTTGTTATCTGCACTACTTAATTGATTACTTAATACATTTAATTCTGCAATTACTTTTGGAGTATTAAGATCATCATATAAACCTTCTATAACAACATCATCTATTTGATCATTATGTTTATAAGCATCTATATTTTCTAAATCTTTTAGGTTTCGATAAAAACGTTCCAACATAGTACTATTCTGTTTTATAATATTTCTAGTCCAGTTTAATGGTTGTCTGTAATGTGCAGAAAGAAGTGTAAGCCTCAATACTTCTCCTTTGAATTCTTTATTCAACTCATTAACAAGACGTATATTACCAACAGATTTTGACATTTTTTCTCCTTCTACATTCACAAATCCATTGTGAAACCAATATTTTGCAAAAGATTTTAAATCATGAGTATTATTATGAGCAGCACATGTCTGTGCAATTTCATTTTCATGGTGAGGAAAAATTAAATCTGCTCCTCCACTATGTATATCAAAAGGAAGTCCTAATGTTTTTTCTGACATTGCAGAACATTCTAAATGCCAACCAGGTCTGCCAAAACCCCAAGGAGATTCCCAACCAGGTTTTGGAGCAGGGCTAGGTTTCCATAAAACAAAATCGGTTGGATCTTTTTTGTAAGGAGCAACCTCAACTCTACTTCCTATAATTTGTTCATCTCTATTACGCCCAGACAAAGATCCATAATCTTTAAATTTAGGCACATCAAATAATACGTGACCTTCTTTTTCATATGCAAAATTATTTTGGATTAATAACTTTGTTAATTCTATCATTTCATTTATGTGATCGGTGGCTTTTGGTTGTATGTCAGGTAGACTGACACCAAGAACAGACATATCCTCATTATAAATATCTGTAAATTTTTTTGTTAGCTCTTTAATTGGAATATTTTTTTCTTCTGATGCTGCAATAATCTTATCGTCTATATCAGTAATATTAGAAACATAGGTTACTTTTGGATATATTGTTCTGAGAAAACGAACTAATAAATCATTAACAACTGCCATACGCGCATTGCCAATATGTGCATAGTTGTAAACAGTAGGACCGCAAGCATATACTCTTATATTTTTTATATTAATTGGAATAAATTCTTCCACTTTATTACCAAGGGTGTTGTGAAGTTTTAATTTATTCATAATTAATAACTTACCTTATATTAAACTGATGGATGTTTTGAATTCTAAAATTAAAAAAAAGGGTTATATGCCCATTGCAGCAAGGCTTGCCTTTGCTTTCTCCTACAACTGAAAAATCTTTTAGGGCAATTTTTTTTAATACCGCCTATGTGCCTGGGACCAAAAGCCTTCCATCTAGAAATTTGAATTTTATCAACCTCCGGAATTCTTCTTCCATTTGAAAAACGACAGTACCACTGAAACCAACCGCGCGGATCTTCTTTCATGATCCAGCCCCTTTTTTGCCACTCTTGCAAGCTTTGACCAGATTTGATTTGGAAATAATTCAGTTGAACATTAAATTTTTCACTTAATTTAGCTTTTTTAAACCAAGATTTTGGAAATTCATCAATCGTATTGCCAAGATATGAACCTCCAAAAACTCCATATTCAAGCATTTTTTGAGGCGATAATTCAGGTTTAAAATATTTGTAAAAATCTAAATCTTTTTGCACTTAAAATTAATTAACAAAAAATTCTTTTGGTTCATTTGAAATTTGTAATATATTTTTTTTCAACTTTTTTAAACTCGTTACCTCAATCTGTCTTACTCTTTCTTTGCTGATTTTAAATTTTTTGCCAAGACTTTCTAATGTTTTTGGTGAATCAGTTAATTTTCTAGAATTAATTATAAATTTTTCTCTTTCATCAAGTTTATTAATTGCTTGCAAAATCCATTTTTGTTTTAGAGCTCCATCATTATTTTTTTGATAAATAGTATTTTGTGTGTCTGAGTTATCTTTTAAAAGATCGATTAATTCAACGGTACTTTCATTTTCTTTAATAGTTTGATTTAATGACTGATCACCCATTATTAATCTGGTGTTTAAATGCTCTATATCTAATGGTTTCATATTTAACATTTTAGATATTTTATAGATATCATCAATATCCATAGTTTTTAAACCATTTAAATTAATCATTTTTTTTACTTTATTAAAATTAAAAAATAAAATTTTTTGTGAAGCAGTTGATCCATTTTTTACTATTGACCAATTTTTTATAATATAATCTTGTATCATTGCTCTTATCCACCAACGAGAATAAGTAGAAAGTCTAAATCCTTTAGAAATATCAAACTTTTCTATTGCGTACATTAAGCCCATTTTTCCTTCTTGCAAAAGATCATCCTGTGGCAAGCCGTAACTGGAAAATTTTTTAACTAAAGAAAAAACTAAAGGCTTATATGCATTTAAAAGCTCAACAAATGAATTGTTGTCTTTTGAGTTTTGCCAATTACGAATTAATTTATACTCCTTTTCTTTAGTTAACATTTTTTGTTTTTTATTAAACATTGTTCGCTTTCTATTTTAAAAATTTGTATTTTAAGGAATTTTTAATGTAATTATTAAAATATTTAATTCAATTAACCAAATATGAAAAGATCAAAATTTAATAGTATATTTTGTCGCACCTTTTAAAATATTGATAATTCTTCTTGAAAATTATTAAAATAATATAATTTATAGTAAGGGAGAGTAGTTTATGGGATATTATTTACAAGCTTCGGATTATGTTGGAATTTCCTTTTGGATAGTTTCAGTTGCAATGTTTGCGGCCACTGTGTTTTTTTTGTATGAGGGAATGAATGTGAAATCTTCTTGGAGAGTTTCATTGCTTGTAGTAGGCTTAGTCACCCTAATAGCTACTGTCCACTATTACTATATGAGAGAGCATTGGGTAAATACTGGAGAATCGCCTATCGTATATAGATATATAGATTGGTTGCTTACAGTTCCTTTACAAATGATAGAGTTTTATTTAATTCTAGTAGCGGCAGGCTTAGCCGTATCCTCTAATGTTTTTTGGAGATTGTTGCTTGGAACACTAGTTATGCTTCTTGGCGGATATGCAGGTGAAAATGGATGGATTTCAGCACCAATGGGATTTGTAATAGGTATGGCAGGATGGATATTTATTGTTTTTGAAATATTTAAAGGTGAATCAAGTGTTGTAGCAACTAAGAATGAATCAATCAAATATGCCTTTCGGACAATGGGTTTAATTGTTGTTATCGGTTGGTCAATTTATCCGATAGGATATATATTTGGTTTGTTAACTCCAATGATTGGACTGGGAACAGTTAATATTAATTTTCTTAACATTACTTACAATTTAGCAGATTTTATAAATAAAATTTTATTTGGTTTAATTATATGGAATGCAGCTATAAAAGACACCAAATCCACCCAACAATAAATGTCAAAAAAAAAAATTATAATTATTGGTGGATCAGGATCTATTGGTTCTTCTATAGCAAAGGAAATTATTAAAGATGAATTTGAGCCGCATTTAATTGGTAGAAACTATGCTTCTTTAAAAAAAATATCTGATGAATTGAAGTGTCCTTATTCAGTAGCCGATGTTACTAAAAGCAAAGATTTAATTCAAGCCTTAAATGATTGCGGAGATAATATTTTTGGATTAGCATATTGTGCAGGATCAATTGATTTAAAATCACTAACTCTTGCACATGAAAATGATTACATTGAAAGTTTTAAAGTTAATACATTGGGTGCGATTATTTCAATTAAAGCAACAAAAGATATTTTAAAAAAAAATAAAGGATCGATCTTATTATTTTCTTCTATAGCAGTAAAAACTGGATTTATGAATCATACTATAATATCAACAGCAAAAGGTGGTGTTGAAGCTCTAACAGTTTCATTGGCAGCTGAACTTGCTCCTGACATAAGGGTGAATTGTATTTCACCTAGTCTAACAGATACTGGTATGACTAAATCAATAACCTCAAATGAGAATATAAGGAAAGCAATTGAATTATTACACCCCATTCCTAGAATTGGCCAACCTAGTGATCATAGTAAATTAGCTGCCCTCTTATTAAATAACTCAAGTAATTGGATAACCGGTCAAATATTTAATGTTGATGGTGGAAGATCTACGCTGAGAAGAAAAGGATAAAATTAGTAATTTAATTCTATATAGACTGGTTCTCCGTGAACTAAATTTATAGATGCTTTTGAAAATTTTGGAGGACCTTTAGGTTGATAATTATTACTAAAAGCAAAACCTTCTTTTGGGCGCCAAAAAAAACCAGTTTTTAATTCTCCATCACCATCTTCATCATGGTATACCACTATAGCAATCTGGCCCTCATGAACTTTTGATAATGGAATGACAACCTCACCCTTTTTCGATTTTTTTCTAACAACTTCTATAGCCTTATCTTCTTCAAGAAAGGTGTCCTTAGAGTCATATATTTTTACATCTATATACCCTTTATTATGTTCAGCATTGGTAATAATTACTGTTCCATGTGACAAAACAATCCTAGATAAAAATAATACAAGCAAAAAAACAATATTTCGAATAAAAGTATTTTTCATATATTTTACCTAATTATAATAGAATTCAGTGTTGAACAATAAAGAATACCTCAATAAGATTTTTCAATCTAATAAGCCACTAATAATCTACAAAACTGTTGGCGGATATGATGTTTATACTGATTTTAAGGAAAAGATTGTCCTAAACTCTAAAAATATAAAAAATTTTTTAAATAAGACAACATCACAACCAAAATCATCTATCAAAGAATTAAATTGTTATATAGGTTTTTTGGGTTTTCAGCTTTTATGTGAAAACATAAAAATTAAACTACCTAAACAACAAAGTTTAAATTTTTATCCAGGATTATTTTATAAACCACAAACGATTATTAAAATACGAAAAAACATAATAATTAAAAGTTTATTAAAAAATTTTAATCAGCAACACCATTTAAAGAGTAAGGCCAATTATTTTTACCAAAAGAAATTTAATTTAAATTTAAATGAGTCACAATACTCTAGTCTTTTCAGACATTTTTCAAAAAAAAATAAAACTAGGAGAAACATATCAAATTAAAATTTGTCAAACTTATCAAAATAAATCCAACATAGACGCTGTTAAATTTTTCTGGAAATTAATGAGCATCAATGAATCTCCAGAAAGTTTTCTAATAAGAGATAAGGATTATAGCATTATAAGTTGTTCTCCTGAAACATTGATTCAAAAAAAGAAAGATGTTGTAATGACAAAACCAATAGCAGGAACACTAAATAGAACAAAAAGAATGACTACAAAATTTGCTAATGGTTTTTTTAAAAAAAATGAAAAAGAAAGCAAAGAACATAATATGATTGTTGATATGGAGCGTAATGATTTATCACGTATATGTAAAACGGGCAGTGTTAAAATTAATAAATTGAAAAGCGTTGAAGAATACAGAGATCTTTATCATTATGTTACTGAGATCAAAGGTAAGTTGAAAAAGAATGTCAGCAATCATGATATTGTTTCTGCAATGATGCCCGGAGGATCAGTGATCGGTTGTCCAAAAAAAAGTACTTTAAAACTTCTTAACAGTAGAGAAAAACTAAACAGAAATATTTATACTGGCAGTTTTGGTTATATTAATAGTAATGGCGATATGCGCTTTAATATTATTATTCGCTCAATTTTAAATTACAAAAAACGGGTAGAAATTTCATCAGCAAGCGGCGTTGTTATTGATAGTAAACCAAAAAAAGAATACAAAGAAAACTACATCAAGGCTAAATCACTTTTAGATTTATTTAAAACATGATTTACGTTATCGATCACGAAGATTCCTTTACGTATAATTTAGTTCATCTCCTTGAGAGTTTTGCCCCAACTTATGTTTCAAACTATTATGACATTGATAGGAACAAGTTAGAAAAATCAAAAATTATTGTTTTTTCGCCCGGGCCTGGCGACCCATCTCACTATCCAGAAACACAAAAAATTTATTACCAATACAAAGGTATTAAAAAAATTATTGGTATTTGCTTAGGTTTTCAACAAATATTGTTTGCTCAAAAAGGTAAAATTATTCCTCAAAAAAAAATATATCACGGATATCAGTCAAAAGTTAAAGTATTGAAAGGCAGCTCCTTTTTTAAGCCTAATACGATTTTTCTTGCTGGGCGATACCATTCTCTTAAACTTAAAGAGCCTTTTAAGTCGACTTCTCTCAAAATAACTATGAGATGTGTAGAAACTAATGTTGCCATGGCTATAGAAGATACTATTAATAATGTATATGGATTTCAATTTCACCCTGATTCGTTTTTAACTGTTGATGGCAAACTTCTTATTCAAAAGATCATACAAGCTTAACACATTTGAAAATGTAAAATACGATCATTTGTGGGGGTCAAAGGGTGTTTTTACAACAATTCGAGTATATGGAGAAAGTCCTAAATATATTTTTTTAAAAGATCACTTATTGCGCTTAAACAAAAGTCTAAAAAAACTTAATATAAATTTTTTGTTAACTGAAAAAAAATTATTAGAATTAATTCCCCGTAATCTAAAAATAAAAAAATATAATCACCTGCTTAGAGTTGCAATTAAGAATAACAAAATATCCTTATCTTTAAGGTCTCGATTAAAACCAAATAAAATTTTTCAATGCAAGCTTGTTAATTATCAAAGATCAAATGCAAAAATTAAAAATTTACAATATAAAAAAATATTATCCATGCAAAAAAATATTAATATGCAAAAAATGGAAATATTATTTTATAATAAAAATATAATTCTTGAGGGCTCAACAACAAACTTAATTTTGATAACAAATAATCAGATTATTCTCCCTAAGGGAAATTACTACAAAGGTATAACAATAAATTATTTGTTAAAAAAAATTAAGAACAAATATTTTTTTAAATCAATACGTTTTTCAGACTTATCAGTTGCAGATGAAATAATTCTAGTCGGTTCTGGCAAAGGAGTTATAAATGTAACATCAATTCCTCAAATTAAATGGTTTAGCTCTTCTTCAAAAATGTTTAAAAGACTATCTTCAATGTATAAGACTCAATTAGAATTATGATATTTAATAAAAATAATTTTTCTATTTTATCTCCATCCATAATGGGCATTTGTAATGTGACTAAAGATTCTTTTAGTGATGCTGGTAAAAATTATAAAACTTCTAATGCCCTAAAGTCCATAAAGCAGATGGTTAAAGATGGTGCTCAAATTATTGACATAGGGGCGGAGAGCACAAGACCAGGAAGTGACCCAATAAGTTATAAGCAGGAAATTAGAAAACTATCACCAATTTTAAAAAAATTACCTAAGGATAAATTCCTAATATCGGTTGATTCTTCAAAGATTGAAACACAGGAATTTGCTTTAGAAAACGGTGCGCATATTATTAATGATATTTTTGGCGGCTCCAATGACCTTTTCCATCTGACTAAAAAATTCAAAAATGGTTTAGTTTTAATGCATACACCAGCCCCCCCTAAAATTATGCAATCTAAGGTGAATTCATATAAAAATGTAGTCAGTGATATAAAAAAAATTTTTCAAAAAACACTTAAACAAACAGATAAATATAAAATACCACAGTCTAAAATTTGGTTTGATCCTGGAATTGGTTTTGGTAAAAACCTCGCCCAAAATTTTGAAATTATGCAAAATATCCATAAGTTTAAAATAAAAAAATGTGGAATAATGTTGGGAACTTCTCGGAAAAGCTGGATAAACGGAATAGATAAAAGTAATGTCAATAACCGGCTTGGTGGGTCAATAGCCTCTGCTCTTTATTGCTATAAAAAAGGAGTGAATATGTTTAGAGTGCATGATGTAAAAGAAACATACCAATCCTTAAAAGTTTATAAAAATTTATGTTTGATGTAGAAATTAAAAACCTAAAAGTATTTGCTAACATTGGTATAAAACCAGATGAAAGAAAGAAAAAGCAATTACTAAAAGTTACCCTAAATTTTAGTTATAGTGTGCTCAAAGGCAAAAATTTAGAAACAATGTCTAATCTAAAAGATTATTCTAGTGTAACTAAATCACTAAAAAAATTTATAAATGAATCAAGATACAAGACTCTAGAAAAACTTATCATATCCTCTTCGCAAATGTTAGAAAAAAAATTTAAGATTAAAAAAGTTAAAATCAAAATTAATAAAACTGCAGTTGCTAAACGTTACGGATCAGAAACAGTAAGTGTATCCAACTAGTTATTATATCGCCCTGGGAACCAACGTTGGCAATTATAGAAATAACCTTTCAAGGGCAGTTTTTGAATTAAGTAAAATAGGTAATATTTCTAAGTTAGCTAATATCTATAAATCAAAACCATATGGTTATTTAAAACAAAATTATTTTTATAACACTATGGTTTCTCTAAAATCAGAAATTCACCCAAGTGATTTAATAAAAAAAATACACTTGATAGAAAGAAAGCTACATAAAAATAAAAGAATTATTAATGGCCCAAGAAAAATAGACTTAGACATCATTTTTTGGGATAAAAAAATTTTTAAAAACAATAATTTAGTTATTCCTCATCCAAGATTACAAGAAAGAGATTTTGTCTTATGCCCACTTCTTGATATAGCCCCTTTTTTTAAGGACCCAGTTTCAAAGTTATCAGTGAAAGAGTTAATTAAAAACCTAAAAGATCACTATGTTATTAAAAAATTAAACTACCGTAACTTGTTTTAAAAAGTTTTTTAGCTTCTTTGAAGAAATTACATTTTTAGAATTTTTGAGACTTCGAGATACATCAATGCCCTCGGGTTTTAATAAATTTACTATTTCCTTAGCTTTTTTTTCATTGATTCCACCCCCAATAAAAACAGGAATGGAAAGATTTTTTATATATTGAATTTGTTTTAAACACTTAACTAAAGCATAAGTTTTAATGCTCTTCGCTTTGTACACATTCATATCATAATAAATTACATTTATAATTTTTTTTATATTGTTAAGATATTTCATATTAAAATTTTCAGGATTAATTGCTATTCCAATTTTTAATCTTTTAAATGTTTTTCGTAAAACTTGTAATTGGTTTTTACTAAAATGATATGAGCAAGAAATAGTTTTGGGTTTTGTAAAATCTATTTGCTTAATTAATTTATCTAAGGACACATAGCGAGTTAATAAAACCGATTCAATTTTATAAGTTTTGCATTCTTTGATTAATATTTGTATTTTTTTATCAGTAACTGTATTTGGGCCATTTAGGTTATTACTAGCAAAACCAAGAGATTTTATTTTATTTTTATAGGCCATTTTTATTGACTGTGAGTTGGTGATACCACAAATTTTTAGAGATACTTTATTCATTTACTAATATTATAATTTTTATTTTTTACTTAATATAGCACTAATTTTTTTTACATGCTAAACAATCATATGATTTCAGAAAATTTTGACAAACTTTTTCAAGCAGCAAAAGATGTTAGAGATAGGGCCCATGTTCCTTACTCAAAATTTAAAGTAGGTGCAGCATTTTTAACAGAAGGTAATACAATTATTTCAGGTTGTAATGTTGAAAATGCAGCTTATCCTCAATCGCAATGTGCTGAAGCGAGCGCTATTGGTAATCTTGTAGCAAATGGCTATACTAAAATTAAAGAAGTAGTTGTTATCGGCTCAGGCGAATTATTATGTTCGCCTTGTGGAGGATGCAGACAAAGACTAAGAGAGTTTGCATCACTAGATGTTAATATTCATATGTGTAATATTAATGGGCATATTAAAACATCAACATTAGAAGATTTATTGCCCGATTCATTTGGTCCAGAAAATTTATAATGCATTCCTCATCAAAATTTTTTTTAGAACAAACAAATACACAGCCAGAAATTGCAATTATTTTAGGATCTGGCTTAACTAATTTTTTTGAATCACAAAATATTATTAAAGAAATACCGTATACGGATCTCCCAGATTTTCCTCAACCTACAGTAAAAGGACATGCAGGCAAATTAGTTTTGGGCGAGATAGAGAATAAAAAAGTAGTGTGCATGTATGGTCGATCTCACATCTATGAAGGTCATGAACCAAATAGTCTTGCTAAACCAGTTCGTGTATTAAAAGATATAGGATGTAAACTTTTAATAGTTACTAATGCTGCAGGAAGTCTTAATGAAAATATGCCAGCCGGAAGTTTAATGGCAATATCTGATCACATTAATTGGAGTGGCTACAATCCTTTAATTGGAAAAAACCAAGATGAGTACGGACCTAGATTTCATGATATGAGTGATGGTTATCATAAATTTTACCGTGATCAATTGCTGGAAATAGGCAAAAAAACTAATCAACAAATCTTTGAAGGTATCTACTGCATGTATTCTGGTCCAAATTTTGAAACTCCTGCAGAAATCAATGCTCTAAAAGTAATTGGTGGCAATGCTGTAGGCATGTCAACAGTTCCAGAAGTATTAGTAGCTAATCATTGTGATCTTCCTGTTATCGCAATTAGTGTCATAACGAATTTAGCTGCAGGGATGAACAAAACAAAACTTAGTCATAAAGAAACATTGGAAAATGCTAGTCTTGCTGAACAAAATATTGTTCAACTAATTAAAAACTTTATTACAGAAGTGAAATTTAATGATTCCACAGGAAATAATTAGAAGAAAGAGGGATAAGAAAGTTCTTTCGAAAGAAGAAATCTCTCTTTTTGTAAAAGGTTTAACAGACGGATCTTTTTCAGATTCACAAGTTGCTGCGATGAGCATGGCTATTTTTTTAAATGGCATGATACCAGAAGAAACAGTTAATTTAACTGAAGCAATGACAACTTCGGGAGAGACGATTAATTGGGAAGGCGTTGTTGATACAGATTTAGTATGTGATAAGCATTCTACTGGCGGTGTTGGAGATAAAACCAGCATTATTCTTGCACCTATTTTAGCAGCATGTGGACTATTTGTTCCAATGATTTCTGGAAGAGGTCTCGGACATACTGGAGGGACTCTCGATAAATTTGATTCCATACCAGGTTACAACACTCAACCCGAACTAGACATATTTAAGAGAGCAGTTAAAGAAGTTGGCTGTGCGATTATAGGACAAACCGAAAACTTAGCACCCGCAGATAAAAAACTATACTCAATTAGAGACATTGTTGGCACTGTAGAATCTTTGCCGTTAATTACATCATCTATTTTATCAAAAAAAATTGCATCAGGCTTAAGGACATTGGTATTGGATGTTAAGGTTGGCAATGGTTCATTTAATAGCACTGTAGATATAGCAAGAGATTTATCTCACTCTCTTGTAGGAGTAGCAAAAGGGGCAGGTTTACAATGTGAGGCTATTATAACTGACATGAATCAGGTTTTAGGAAAAAGTGCAGGTCATATTTTAGAGATATCAGAATGTATTAATTTTCTAAAAAACCAAGAAAAAGAATCAAGGCTTGAAAAAATAACGTATGAATTAATTGCTTCAATTTTAATGATGTCACAAAAGCTTTCAAAAAAAGCTGCTCTTGAAAAAATTAATATCGTAATGTCAAACGGAGAAGCAGCAGAAAAATTTGAAAAAATGGTCCAAGCTTTAGGGGGGCCTTCAGATATTTTATCTTCACATGAAAAACATTTAAAGAGTAACGCCATAAAGAAAGATATTTTTCCAACAAAATCTGGCTGGGTAGAGAAAATTAAAACAAGAGATCTAGGATTGATTCTTATTGAGTTAGGTGGAGGAAGAAAACAAACTACGGATAAAATTAATTTTAATGTAGGTTACAATAATATTTTACGAGTTGGTGATAAAGTTAATCCAAAACTACCCCTTTTAAGTGTGTATACAAAATCTGAAGATGATTATGAAATTGTTAGAAAAAAAATACAGGACTGTTTTATTATAACTGATTCTGAGGTATCTGAACTTCCCTATACCTACGAAGTGATAAACTAATGAGCACACAGTTAGAAATTAATGAAGATCTCATAAAGTATTTACAAAATGTAGGATACCGAAAAGATAATGTTGTAGATAATTTAGAGAAAGATACCAAAGCCCTAGGGAAGGTTGCTGAAATGCAAATTGCTAAAGAGCAAGGTCAATTT
This sequence comes from uncultured Alphaproteobacteria bacterium, assembly GCA_902603095.1. Classification (GTDB taxonomy): domain Bacteria; phylum Pseudomonadota; class Alphaproteobacteria; order HIMB59; genus CACPNW01. The sequence continues at coordinate 17,079 of CACKTS010000010.1, read as the reverse complement.
TTAGAAATCATTGTTAAAACATCGAAAGCAAAATCATGTTTAGAGATTGGAAGATTTACAGGTTTAAGTACATTATATATGGCGCGAGGACTTCCATCTGATGGAAGAATAGTCACTATTGATAATTCTGAAGAATTTTTACCATTAGCAAAAAAATATTGGGACCAGGACGGTCTGACTTCTAAAATCGAATCCATAATTGGATTAGGTACTGATGTGATGCAAAGTTTAATTGATCGTCAACATACATTTGATCTGATTTTTATTGATGCCGATAAAAATAATTATCCAAATTATTATGAATTATCTTTGAGTTTAGTTCCTTCAAATGGCATTATTATTATTGATAACATGTTATGGCACGGTGATGTTGCAGATACCAATAAAACTGATTCGCAAACTAAAACTATTCGTGAATTAAACCTAAAAATTAATCAAGATGATAGAGTAGAATTTTCTTTACTACCACTATCTGACGGCCTTTCATTTATTCGTAAAAAATAAATTTATACTTGAAAAAATTTTTATAATTCCCATATTTTACTTGTTGGTATGCCATTGTGGGTACTGATATTTAACTTGCTTAATAAGGAGTTTTTATGACAAGAAACCTATCCGTATGGAATTCGCTTAGACCATTTTCAGTTGGATTTGACTCAATTTTTGAAGAATTTGATAGAATGCTTGAGTCAACTGAGCGGCATAATTCAAATTATCCACCCTATAATATTCATAGAATAAATGAGAATAATTATAAAATTGAAGTAGCATTAGCTGGGTATTCTAAAGATGATATTGAATTAGAGCTTAAAGAAAATAATCTTACTGTTCGCAACAGACAAAAAGAGAAAGTTGTGAATGAAGAAGGAAATGGAGTTATTCATAAGGGAATTTCAACCAGACAATTTGAAAGATCATTTACTATCTCAGAAGATATAAAAGTTAAGAATGCTGAATTATTGAACGGTCTGTTAAATATTGATTTAGAGCGCATAATTCCCGAGGAAAAAAAGGCTCGGTTAATAGAAATTAAATAATTTAGAAGTATTATAAATATATTTAATAAGGATAGGGGCCCAACGTGGCCCCATTTTTATTTTATTGGAAAATGATAAAAGCTAAACTATAATTAATTAATGCGATTAATTTTGATTATTATCTTATTATTTAGTTCTCATCTATTTGCTCATCAGCCAAAGTTAATTAATTATTCACCCTCTATTGATAATCCGCATCAAGTTATAGATCCAGAAATATCTAAAGCATATTATGGCAAGCTTAATGGTGAGCCGCACTATTATATAATAAATAGTGAAGAAGAGTTTTTATTTTATACTGGAATTTTAAGTCCTAAAGTTGATGATGATCACTTATGGCTATCGCTTTCTGTGTATTCTATAATTGAAACACCTATGAATGAAAAAAATAATAAAAAATTAGAATTTTTTGCAGATGGACAAAATTTTGACTGGGAGGCCTGGTATGAGCCTTATGCAAGAGATTGGTATTGGAAAGGACCTGAAATTGGTGGAGAAGTAAATCAAGATACAGGATTTAAAAGAAGTTTTATTTTATCTAAAGGCTCTTACCTAATTGAAGTTTTTAATGAAAATAATATAGGTCATTACTCTCTAGCTGTAGGTGAGGCTGAATTTTTTGGATCTAATGTGTGGGAGCAGATTTTAACATGGACTCCTATAATTTTATATATTGGACCTTTTATGGATATAGTACATTGGCAAAAATTTGATATTCGCGCTTATATTCCACATATAGCTCTTGTGGTTCTAATATTCCTAATTTATTTTATTATTAAAAAGTTATTTTTTAGAAAACAAAAAATGTTTGTATGAAATTAAATATAATTTTATTTTTTTTATCTTTTGTATTTTTTACCTCATCAGCGTATGCCCATACTTTTACTGGTATGGTAGGTTTTTATGATGGTCTTTCCCATCCAGTTTTGGGGATAGATCATTTTCTTGCAATGGTTAGTGTAGGTATTGTAAGTGCGCAAATTGGAGGAAGAGCAATTTGGACAATCCCGGCAACATTTGTTTTAATGATGATTGTCGGAGGAATCATTGGTATGCTTGTTGAAGTTTTCTTTTTTGACTTAGAAACACTTGTATTTTATGTTGTTGAATTTGGAATAGTCTTTTCTGTCATATTGTTAGGTTTAGCCATTGCTATAGAAAGAAAGATCTCCACTAATATTATAATGATTTTCATTAGTATTTTTGGAATGTGTCACGGATTAGCTCACGGCATGGAGATGCCATGGGCAGTAAACCCAATTTTATTTGCCCTTGGCTTTGCTTCAGGAACAGCAACGTTACATTTATTTGGTGTGGGAATTGGAAGTTTGGCTATCAAAACCAAATTTTCTTCGATTGTTTTAAGAATTGTTGGATTCGGTTGTGCGCTGTTTGGTATTTCTTTATTAATTTAAATTAGAATAATTCTAAAAATCAAGATTATAAACACAATTTACTTACTTTTTTTTTTAAGATTAACCTCTGTTATATTTGGGAGTAAAAAGGTTGCAGATTCTCAATAAGAGGACGCGGGAGTAACAAACAAATGGTTCCAGCTAATTCCGTTATTCAGCTCCCGCAATTAAAAATTTATTACGAGGAGTTTATGAAAAAAATATCTACAATTTTATTTTCAATAATAATAGCAATTAGCTTTTCAAAATCGTTATTAGCTGATGGGCATCAGATATATGGACCTTATCCAATTACCTTAAAAGGTTATGATGGTGATAAAACAAATTCAGTTAAATATACTGGGCAAATGGCAAGACAAGTTCTTCATGATAGTTTGAAAAAACTCGTTAAAACAGGTGATCTCGATAAAATGATGGCTTATTACAACGGTGAAGATGGTTTAGAGATCATTGCTCCAAAGTCTAAAGACGGGTTCCCGGTTATGCAAACTATGGTTGCAGAAATAGGAAGTGGTAACTTATCAGGTAAAATGTACAAGGGTGCAATTCCTGGTTGGGGAGGACTAACGGGTCCTGAAACTATTGAACACATGATGCAAAAAGCTAGTGAAGTTGAAGGTGGTTTTGATCCAAACACTGGATTTGATTACACACAACTAATCTCTAAATTTGCTATGGGTGCTGTTTTTTACAATCAAGCAGTAAACAACTATCTTGGAAAGAAAATGAAAGATGGTGAAAAACCAAATAGTAAACCTTACAAAGAAGGATCTTATTATACTGGGAAAGAACATAGTTGGGATGAAGCTTTTGGATATTGGGGTGCGCCAGCACATTCTTTAACATTATCAGCTGAAGAAAACTATAACGTTGCTAAGATGAAAGATTTATCATCAGCCGATTATAATGGAGATGGTGTTGTAGATTTGTATTCTGAGATGCTATATGCTCATGCTTATTACGCATCAAGTTATGACAAAGGTGGAAAGACAAACTACCTTGCTACAGTTAACCAAGCATTTATAGATGGAAGAGAAGTTATAAGAGATGCTGGTGGCCATAACCTTAATTTTGATGAAAGAACTGCTATGTTAGCAGCAAGAGATACTATTAGAGATAATTGGCAAAAAGTTATTGCTGAGTCTGTTTTTAAATATGCAGGTTCAACTTATAAGGACATAGTAGCACTTGAAATAATCGTTGAAGCAAATGGTGATACAGCAGATGCATTTAGAAAATATGCAAAACATTGGGGAGAGCTTAAAGGATTCGCCTTAGCACTTCAGTGTGGACCAGAAAATCTGGGGGAAGCAGCTGTAAAAATGAATAGAATGATGGGTTTTGGACCTGTTTTACTAAATGCTTCTCAAGTCGTTGGAGTTGACTCAAATGGTAATTTCATCAAAGATCAAGCTCAGGAATGGGGTGAGTTTAAGTTGCATATGCTTAAAATTCAAAAACTTATGATCGATGAATTTGGTGTAACTGCTAAAGCTAATGATCAATTATCTGCCATGGAAGATCTTGCTAGTTCATTGGGAAGTTCTGATTCTGCAGAAAATGATTAGTATTAAATTTTGTGTGGCTTTTTTAAAAAAGCCACACTACTAAAGTTATATGGACATCCTTTCAGACTATTTTATAAAAATTGGTAGTCAATTTATTGATCCAAAAAAAAGAGTGTTTATTGCTTATATTGTTATATCAATATTTATTGCCTTAGGTTGGTTTATCTTAAGTAAAAAATTTTCTTTTAAAGCTGCTTTAAAAAAAATTTTTAATTGGAATATATTTTTTTCTAAATCAGCAAAATCTGACTATAAAGTTTTTTTCATCAATCAATTAATAATGATGTTAGTTTCACCAATATTGATAACGCATTTAACAATAGCTACAGCTTTGTATTTTTACTTTCACTCAATAGATTGGCTGAGTGTTGGAATGTTTTCAAATACTTTACCTATTATTGTAGTAATTTCTTTTACAACTTTTCAATTTACCATTGATGATTTTAGTAAGTATTTTATTCATAGATTTATGCACCGTTGGCCAATTCTTTGGTCACTGCATAAGGTGCATCATTCAGCGACTGTTCTTACCCCTATGACAGTTTTTAGAACACATCCATTAGAAGGAATTATTTTTTCTTTAAGAAGTTCAGTTACACAAGCAATTAGTATTTCAACATTTATATTCTTATTTGGAAATACAGTTAGTTTATACACAATATTAGGGGTCAATATTTTTGTATTTATATTTAATGTTTTAGGATCAAACCTAAGGCATTCTCATATAGGCATCCAATATTGGAAGTGGGTAGAATATATTTTTATTTCTCCAGCCCAACACCAACTTCATCATTCTATAGCTAAGGAACACCATGATAAAAATTTTGGTGCCGCATTAGCAATTTGGGATTGGCTTTTTGGCTCATTACATCATTCTGTTGATTTTGAAACACTCAATCTTGGTATTGAAAAAAATCAAACAGACGAAAGCCATGACCTAAAAACACTTTATTTAAGTCCTTTTTTTGAAATAAAGAATTTTTTTATTAAAAATTTAAATTTATTACGAAAAAAATTTTATTTTAATCTTTTTAAGAGAGGCTACTCTAATGAAAAAAAATACTATTAATATTCTATCAATAATTTTTGTTACATGCTTTTCTATAAATCTTTTTGCAAAAGAAATTAATATATATTCACACAGACAACCCTTTCTAATTAACCCTTTTTTAGAATTATTCACTAATGAAACCGGGATTAAAACAAATGTTATCTATTCAAAAAAAGGCCTTGCACAAAGATTACAATCAGAAGGAGAAAACAGTCCAGCTGATGTTATATTAACTGTTGATATAGGTAGATTATATATTTACTCAGATTTGAATCTTTTGGCGTCTATAGAATCTAAAAAATTAATAGAGAATGTTCCACCGCATTTAAGAAGTCCTGAAAATACTTGGTTTGCCTTTTCTAAAAGAGCAAGGGTTATTGTGGTAAATAAAGAAATAATTAAGGATGGTGAAATAACCAGATTAGAAGACTTAGCCAGCCCAAAATGGAAAGGTCAAATTTGTTCAAGACCTGGAAGTCATGTTTATAATAGAGGAATAATGGCATCTGTTTTAGCAGAATACGGTGAAGAAAATGCTGAAGCATGGGCAAAAGGTCTTGTTAATAATTTTGCACGAAGACCTCAAGGAAATGACAGAGCACAAGTTAAGTCTATTTATGAAGGTGAGTGTAATATTGCAATTATTAATAATTATTATTATGGAAAATTAAAATTTTCTGAAGATCCTGAACAAAGAAAATGGGCTAAAAAAGTAAAGCTCGTTTTTCCAAATCAAAGAGAGGGTGATCGTGGAGCACATATTAATATATCGGGTGGAGGTGTTGCCCTACATTCAAAAAATAAAAAAGAAGCAATAATGTTATTAGAATTTTTAACCACAAAAAAATCTCAACAATTATATGGAGAAATAAATTTTGAGTACCCTGTTAATCCTAATGTGAATCCAAGCAAAGAGCTCAGCTCTTGGGGAGATTTCAGGGAAGATCAATTGCCAATTATAAAAATTGCAGAACTTGCTCCTGAAGCTCAAAAAATAATTGATAGAGTTGGTTGGTAATCTATAACATCAAGTGTTTTGTTAAATTGGAATAATTCATCTATATTTGCTACCTTAGTTGCATTAATTATTATTGCACCTGTCTTTGCAATTTTTTATTCTGCTTTTTTAGGTGACACTTCATTATGGCCTCATTTATTTTCTACTGTATTGCCAAGATATATTTCAAACACAATTATATTAATGATAGGCGTAGGCATATTAAGTTCTATATTAGGAGTATCTACTGCATGGGTTGTAACAAGATATGATTTTTTTGGAAAGAATTTTTTTGAGTGGGCTTTATTATTACCAGCAGCAGTACCAGCATATATAATTGCTTATACTTATACAGATTTTTTAGAGTATGCAGGCCCTGTTCAAAAAATTATAAGAGAGTTTTTTAATTTTCAAAACTCAGATCAATATTGGTTTCCTGAAATACGATCAATGGAAGGAGCAATATTTGTAATGTCATTTGTTTTATATCCTTATATTTACATGACTACTAGAGCATCATTTTTAACTGTTCCTATATCTTTTTTTCAAACAAGTTTAATATATGGAAGAAGTAGTTTTTTTAGTGTTGCCTTACCACTTGCCCGACCTGGGATAATAGCTGGTTTGGCTCTTGTATTAATGGAAACTGTATCTGATTTTGGCACTGTTGAATATTTTGCTCTTGAGACATTAACTTTAGGTGTTTTTAATGTATGGCTTGGTATGAATAGTTTATCAGGAGCTTCCCAAATCTCCTCTGTTTTATTTGTATTTGTAGTTGTCTTATTAACAATAGAATACCTTGCCAGAAGAAAACAAAGATTTCATGAAAAAAGTAGTGGTCAAAATATGCTAGAGTCAAAATCAACATCAAATTTTAAGAAAGTAATTTGTTTTACTGTTTGTATAACACCGATAGTAATTGGTTTTGTTGTTCCTGTATCTATTTTGCTAAATTTTGTTTTTAGTGGTTTTTCAATTATTGATTTTACGCAAATATTTTTTACTTCTTTTTTTAGTATCACTTTAGCTTTAGCCGGCGCTTTTTTTGTTATGCTTGCTTCAATATTTTTAATTATAATTTCACAGTATAAATCTAATAATCTTCAAAAATCATTAATCTTTCTTGCATCTTGTGGATATGCTCTACCGGGAACAATATTGGCAGTAGGAATGGTAATTTTCTTAGGATGGATTAATAAATATCTTCATCTTCACTTAAGTTATGTTGCAGGTGGTTTTATTGTTTTAATTTTTGCTTATGTAGTAAGATTTTTGGCTGTAGGAAATGCATCAATTAGATCAGGAATTTTAAAAATTCATCCAAATGCTATGGACGCATCTTTGACTATGGGTGCTGGTTTTTATAGAGGTGTAAAAATAGTAATTATGCCTTTGATATTATCCAATATATTAATAGGAGGAATATTAGTTTTTGTTGATATATTAAAAGAACTTCCAATAACCCTTTTGCTACGTCCTTTTAATTTCGAAACTTTGGCAACGTATGTGTATCAGTATGCTTCTGATGAGCTTTTACAAGAGTCTTCATTTGCTGCCCTTATAATAGTGGTGGTTGGGTTAGGTCCAATTATATTTTTAAATTCTGCATTACAAAAAGTGTCACAAAGAAAAGAAAGCCTTTAATTTTCAAAAACAAAAGTATGTTTTTCATCGACTGATATTTCTACGGCTGAAGATTGTTTAGGGTTAAATTCAGGAGGCATGTGACTGTGAACATGAATTACTTCATTTTTATTATTTAAGACTGATAAATGAATAAAACTAAAAGAACCCATTAATTTCGATGCCATAACTGTTCCTTTAATCCCATTAACAGGTGTTGGTTGTTCACTTAATTTTATTCCTTGAGGCCTTATATGAATTGTTACATTTTTATTTTCATACTTTTGATTAACTCTTACTTGCCCAACAGGTGTTGAGACACAAGCATTATTTACTTCACCATGAAAAATATTAGTTTCGCCAAAAAATCTTGTTACGTATTGATTTTTCGGGTTATTATAAAGTTCCGCTGGTGCACCTGACTGCACTATCCTACCTGTATTATCCATTATATTTATTTGATTTGAGATGAACATCGCCTCAAAAGGATCGTGAGTAACAATAATAGTAGAGACATTAGATTTTTGTAATAAGTGGAGCGTGTCATCTCTTATTTCTTCTCTGAGATTCAAGTCAAGACTTGAGAATGGCTCATCTAATAATAATAAATCAGGATGTGAAATGATTGATCTTGCTAAAGCAACTCGTTGTTGTTCACCGCCACTTAATTCGTGTGGATATTTATCTAGTGAATGAGGCAGTTTAACAACATCTATAATGTCGTCTATTTTGTAAATAGAATTTTTAAAGTTGATTGGATATTTAAGATTTTCTTTAACTGTTAAGTGGGGGAAAAGTGCATAGTCTTGAAAAAGAAAACCAATTTTTCTTTTCTCAGTTGCTAAATGTGTTTTTGCCGAGCTTACTAATTGATCATTTATAGAAATTTGGCCATCTTGGACTTTATCTAAACCTGCAATTAACTTTAATAATGTTGTTTTACCACTGCCTGAAGGTCCAAGAATACACGCAATAGAATCTTTTTTTAATTCAAAATTAACATCTTTTAAAATAGGTTTAGTATTAATTTTGTGACTAAGGTTTTTTATACTTACGGCCAACATTAAGCGCTTATAGCAGGGTACTTTGCATTAACAAGAGGTATCCATTCTTTTAATTTCTTGATACGATTATCAGGAGAGGGGTGGGTACTAAAGAATTCCGAAGGTCCTGATCCCCCCATATCTTCTTTCATTCGTTCCCAAACTTTATAGGACTCATTAATATCATAACCTGCTAAATTCGAAAAAATTAAGCCAAGATAATCTGCTTCTGATTCTTGTTTTCTATTAAAGGGCAGATCAAGTCCAAATTGACGAACATAACCAGCTGCCTGAGGGAGTCTTTGTCCCAAAATTAATCGTTCAATGGCCATTATTCCAAGATCTGTTACCATAGCAGTGCTTGCTCTTTCTGCAGAATGTCTTGCTACAGCATGAGCTATTTCATGTCCCATGACAGATGCTATTCCATCAGCATTTTTCAGGACAGGTAAAATACCAGAATAAAAAGCAATTTTACCACCAGGCATACACCAAGCATTTTTTGTTTGATCATCATCAACAAGAATAAACTCCCATTGAAAATTTAAAGTTGGATTTTTTTGAGAACTAGTTTCATAATAAACATTAATTGCATCACGAATTTTAAAACCAATATCAACAATTTGATTATATTCTGATGTACCCGTTATAAGCTTAGATTGAGATTTAAAATTATTATACGCAGGAAAAGTTCTTGAATATAAAAAATCATCCGACATTATATTAATCTGTTTTCTTTCAGATAATGCAACTTCTGTACAAGATGGAAGAATTATGGATGAAGCACAAACACAAGAGCATCCACAAATAAATTTTCTTCTTGATATGTTATTAAAAACTGACATTAATTTCTAAATATAAAAAAAACATAATGAACTCAACCCTCCATATACCAAAAGCAGAAATTCATGTCCATCTTGAGGCAACAATTAAACCTTCTTTATGTAGAAAATTTGCTGAGCGAAATAAAGTTAAGCTATCCGAGGATATTTTTGGTTCTGAGTATGCATATCAATGGGAGGATTTTTATGATTTTATTAAAAGATACGATATTGTGACGGGAGTTATTCATACACCGGAAGATTATTATGAATTAACTTATGAGTATTTAAAAGAATGTTCATCTTACAATGTGCTTTATGTTGAGGCAATGGTTTCCTCAACACATGCCAAAGCTAAGGGGATGAGTTACCATTCTTTTTTAGACAGTGTTCACCAAGCATCTCAAGATGCGGAAAGAGATTTCGGTATTGTTTCAAGATATTTAATGAATGGAATAAGACACCTAGGTGCTGATTCTGTTCAAGAAACAGCAAAAGAAGTTCTCAATAATCCTCACCCAGCACTTGTGGGATTTGGTTTAGCAGGCGATGAACTACATTTTCCACCTGATTTATTTACCAAAACATTTGATATGTTAAAGCAAGAATCATATCCCATCACTGTTCATGCTGGTGAATGGGATGGACCAGAAAATATACGTAATGCAATTCATCTCTTACATCCAACTCGTTTAGGTCATGGTGTTCGTTCGATAGAGGATTTAGATTTAGTAAAAGAAATTGTGGAGAAAGATATTGTTTTAGAAACTTGTCCTACAAGTAATATCGCAACAAAAATTTATGAAAATTATGAATCGCATCCTGTGAAAAAACTGCATGAGTTAGGAGCAAGAGTAACTGTTAATTCTGATGATCCTCCTTTTTTTAATGCAACGATCCAAGGTGAGTATGACGCTATGGCCGGAATAGGTTTTTCTGAAAAAGAACTTTTATCAATGACGCGAAATGCAATTGAATCTTCTTTTCTTCAAGAAGATAAAAAAACAGAAATTTTAACTAAATTAAATTAGATAGTTTAACTAAAGGTCTAGCGCCGTAATGGGAGATAATCTCCGCTGCTGCAATGGACGCATAGTTTCCGCAGGTAGCAAGATCTTTTCCTTTTGACATTCCAAATAAAAAACCACCTGCATATAAATCTCCAGCACCAGTTGTATCCATAACCTTGTCTACTTTTGCAGGCTTAACTTCAACAACTTCATCATTGTTAATAATCACTGAACCATTTGAAGATTTTGTTATAGCAACAATCATGTTTAGTGACTTTGCATATTCAACAGCTTTATCAAAACTATCACTTTCACATTGAGCTTTAATTTCATCTTCATTGGCAAATAAAATATCTACATCATTTTCAATAAGCTCTTTGAAGGAGTCTCTATGTCTATCAACACAAAACAAATCTGATAAAGTAAACGCAATTTTTTGATTATCTGATTTACATATATCAACCATTTTCTTCATAGCCATTTTAGCATCTTGATTGTCCCACAAGTAACCTTCTAGATAAGCAATTTTATGACTAGTTATATGTTCTGGATGAATATCTTCAGGTCCAATTAAGGTTCCTGCTCCTAAAAATGTGCACATAGTTCTTGTTCCATCGTCTTCAACAAAAATAGTACAACAACCAGTGGAGATATCAGGAGAAGTAAAACCAAGAGGGAATTGCAAGCCTTCTCTAACCATATCTTTTTGAAGAAATATTCCTACTTCATCATTTTTTATTTTTCCTATAAAACTTCCATTTCCACCAAAAGAGGTAATGCCAAACATAGAATTACCTAGAGAGCCACCTCCTGCCATTTCTTTGATAGAATAGTTTTGATGAAGAGAATTTTTTAAATCTTCATCAATTAAATTCATGGAGTCACGATTTAAATTATTTTTTTCAACCTCTTCTTTATTTGATGGAATAATGGCATCAACCATAGCGTTTCCAATGCCTACAATATCTAACTTTTCACTCATTTTTGTTTAATTATTATTGGTACTAATTGTACTATAATGACTCCTGCAAATATTGCAAGACATCCAAGTATTTTTTGATTATCTAAAACTTGATTTAATAATATCCAACCAGCTATTACTGCAAAGACTGATTCCATCGATAGAATAATTGCAGCTGGTGCAGGATTAACTTTATGTTGAGCTATGATTTGAAGTGTATAACCAATGCCTGCAGAAAAAATTCCTGTATACAATATTTCAAACCATTCAATTTGCATATTTGATAATTTTGGATCTTCCCAAGCAAAAGCTAAAAACATTGAGAGAGCAAAAACTATGAAGTATTGAATACTTCCAAAAAGAAAGGGACTATTTAATTTTTTTATAAAAATATCAATACAAATAATATGTAGGGCAAAAAATAAAGCTGCAATAAATAGAAGTGAATCTGATTGTTGCATTTCTATTGATTGGTTAGAAGATAATAAATATGATCCATACAGACAGAGCAATATGGCGATCCAAACTATCCAATGAACTTGTTTTTTTATAATAAATCTAGAGATAATGCCCACAAAAGGAACATAAAGCGTGCTTAAAAAAGCAGCATTAGAAATCATCGATTTTTGTAAAGCATATTGCTGTAAACCCATCCCACCGAATAGAAAAAAACCAGTCGCAATACACAAATAAATTTTTGTATTATCACTTAATATTTTAGAAATATTGTTTCTTTCTAAATAAATTGCGAATGGCAAAACTGTAAGAAATGCAAAGAAGAATCTCCCAAAGCTAAATGTAAAAGGCCCAATGGCGCCCATACCTGTTGTTTGGCTAACAAAGGCCGTTCCCCAAATTAAGGTAGCAATAAGCATGAGAATATTTGCTTTAGTGTGACTCATTAAAAATAATTAAAAATTTATTGTTTGTCAGTATTAATCCACCAAGACTCAATTACAATTCCATAAAGTGGTATTTTTTCAGGATATTCAAAAAAATCCCAATAAGCAATTCTGTCTTTGTTACTATGATACAAAGGTACAACATAGTGGCCCCATAATAAAACTCTATCTAGAGCATGAATTGCAGTTGTTAATTCTTCTCTATTTTTTGCACTAATTAATTTTTCAATCAAAGCGTCAACAGCTGGGCTATCAATACCAGGATAATTTCTACTTCCATCTTTTTTACCCACTTCTGATCCCCAATAAAACTGTTGTTCATTTCCTGGGCTCAAACTTACACCCCAGTATCGTTTAATCATATCAAAATCATAGTTTAGAAGTCGTGCTTGATACTGAGATGAATCGACTGTTCTGACTTCCATTGTAATACCAAGTTTTTTTAAATTACTTTGATAAGCCAGGGCTATTTTTTCATCCGATGGGCTTACAATTAAAAACTCAAATTTAAATTCTTTACCATCTTTTGTCAGTTTATCATTTTGAATAATCCAACCTTCTTCTTTTAGGATTTCTTTTGCTTTCAGCAAATTATTTCTTGCGTTGCCACTTCCATCTGTTTTAGGAGGGGTAAATGTTTCAGAAAATATTTCTACTGGAATTTGATCTCTCCACGGGTTAAGTAATTCCAGCTCAGCATTAGAGGGAAGTCCAGAAGAAGAAAGAGGAGAGTTATCAAAAAAACTATCAGTTCTTACATAAGCGTTTTGATAAATTGTTTTGTTAATCCATTCATGATCATAAGCATAACTTAGGGCCAATCTTACATTTCTATTATTAAAGATATTTTTTCTTGTATTCATGACAAGGCCGTTCATTCCAACAGGTCTGTCATTGTTCATTTCTTTTAATATAACTTTTCCAGAGTCTACTGCTTTAAAATCATATTCAGATAACCATCGCTTAACATTATATTCTCTTCTGAAATCGTATTCCCCAACTTTAAATGCTTCCACTAATACATTAGAGTCTTTGTAGTAATCATAGATTATTTTATCAAAGTTATAGAGACCTTTATTAACAGGCAAGTCTTTTGCCCAATAGTTTTCAACTCTTTTATATTTTATTTGACGTCCTGGATCCAAACTTTCAATTTTGTATGGACCACTTCCTAAAGGTATGTCTAAAAAAGTTTTTGTAACGTCAATGCCTTCATAATATTTTTTTGGAATTATTGGTAAGAAACCAGCTATGATAAGTGGTAGTTCTTTGTCTTCATTATTAATGAAATTCATTTTTATTCCATTATTACCAATTAATTCTGTTGAAGTAACTTTACCGTAAGTTTTTTTCTGATTAGGTGTTCCTTTTGTTTGAAAAGTTTCAAGACTAAATAACACGTCTTCTCTTGAAATAGGTGATCCATCATGAAAAGTTGCTTTAGGATTTAAGTAGAAAGTAACAGAAGATCTATCTTCAGGCATTTCAACAAATTCAGCAATCAGTCCATATAATGAAAATGCTTCATCCCACACTCTTCGCATTAATGTATCATTTATATAGCCAAGACCTGCTGCTCTTGATCCTTTAAATGCTACTCTATTTAAATTATCAAACGAACCATATGATCCGAATTTAACTACGCCACCTTTTGGCGCATTTGGATTAACATAATCTAGATGTGTAAAATTCTCTTCATATTTTGGTTTGCCATGCATAGCAATACCGTGGGTTTTTTCAGCAAATGAGCTTGTATTAATAAATAAGAAAAATAGGCTAACAATTAATAAGTATTTTGGATTCATTGAAACTTTGTATCAACTAAATATGAATTTTTGAAGAAGAAGTTCATTCAAACTACTCTTTTTCTAATTACTATATATATATAAGGAATGAAAATATTACCGTCTGAAATAACATCCTACACAAACTACCTTAATAGAAGAAAATTTATTAAATCGTCTATAGCTACTGCGGGATTTTTAGGGTTCTCAGGTGGTCTAGAGGCAAACCATAATTCTAATCAAGATGTCTATAATGACCAACTTGATGAAAATGATTTCCTTAACAGTTATGAAGATATTACTACTTACAATAATTTTTATGAATTTGGGATGGGCAAAAGTGATCCTTATAAAAATTCTGGTAATTTTAAACCAAAGCCATGGTCCATAAAACTTGAGGGACTTATAAATAATCCTCAAGATATAGATTTGGAAAAATTACTACAAAAAGTAACAATTGAAGACAGAGTATATAGATTAAGATGTGTTGAGGCCTGGTCTATGGTAATTCCATGGCAGGGCTTTCCTTTATCAGAATTAATTAAAATTGCAGACCCATTATCATCTGCTAAGTTTATCCAATTTGTTACAGTATTTCGACCTGATGAAATGCCTGGCCAAAAGAAAAGATTATTAAGCTGGCCCTATGTTGAAGGTTTACGCATGGATGAGGCAACACACCCATTAACTATATTATCCACTGGATTGTATGGACATGATTTGCTTAATCAAAGTGGAGCCCCAATTAGATTAGTAGTTCCTTGGAAGTATGGTTTTAAATCTATAAAATCTATTTCCTCAATTAGGTTTGTTGATAAACAACCCGAAGCTACTTGGTCAATGATGGCGCCAAGTGAATATGGTTTTTATTCCAATGTAAATAATCTTGTTGATCATCCAAGATGGAGTCAAGGTACGGAGAGACGTATTGGTGAGTTTAAAAGACGAAAAACTTTGCCGTTTAATGGATACGAAGAGGAAGTTAGTTATTTATATAAAGGTATGGATTTGCGAAAATATTATTAATTAATGATATCAACAAAATCATTTAAAAAAATTAAACCATTAATATTTATACTTATTTTTTCCCCAAGTATTTACTGGTCTTTTCAATTCATTAACGGCTCTTTAGGAGTAAATCCAATAGAAAAATTAATGGATAATTTAGGTGAGACGGCATTGCGCTTAATTGTTTTAACTTTATTTATTTCGTCTTTAAGTGAATATAAAAAATTCCGTTTTTTAATTGAAATAAGAAGAATGATAGGATTATTTGCTTTCTTTTATGTGTGTTGTCATTTTTTAACATACATAGTTTTAGATCATTTTTTTGATATTAATTTTATTATTAAAGATATTTTAAAAAGACCTTTTATCACTTTTGGTTTTATTAGTTTTGTTTTGTTGATTCCTTTAGCATTAACTTCACCAAAAAAAATACTAAAAAAACTAGGCTATAAGGTTTGGAAAAAAATTCATTACTTAATTTATCCTGCAGCTATTTTATCTAGTGTCCACTTTTATATGTTAGTTAGGGCAAATAAAATTGAGCCTGCAATTTATATTTTTTTAATTT
This sequence comes from uncultured Alphaproteobacteria bacterium, assembly GCA_902603095.1. GTDB lineage: Bacteria > Pseudomonadota > Alphaproteobacteria > HIMB59 > CACPNW01. Next base: position 1,288 of record CACKTS010000010.1, on the reverse strand, counting down.
TATTATTACTTTTATATAGATTATTTTATAAAATTATTCGTCCTCTATTGGTTCGGTAATTGGGTTAAGTTCCATACCTACAGGCGTTATATTACGTGGCAATGACACATACTGAGACTCACTTTCTGCTGGTATAGCTCTTTTAGTTATACGGTACAATCCAAACAGACCAAGTAAAGCGTGAATTAATAATAAATATATATGATATCCGTTAGGACCAGTTATACTCATTATTCCTGAAACAATAAGTGGTCCTAATATAGATCCTATACCTAATAGTTTAGCAAAAGCAGAACTAGCAGCGACTATTTCATTTTGCTGAAGAAAATCATTAGTGTGGGCAATTGCCAGAGAATACATTGGTAAAGACATACAAGAATAAAGAGCTGTCAAAATAAAGAATAAAGTTAATGAAATATAGGAAGACCCTACTATAAGAATACATAATGCAGATGCTGCAAAAGTAACACCAATTAAAATTATTCTTCGATCCATTTTGTCCGATAAATAACCTACCGGCCATTGAGAAATTGCCCCAAATGAAGTTAAAATAACCATGAAAATTGATACTTCTAAAACACTCAACCCTTTTGAGGTTGCATATACTGCTCCATAACCAAAAACTGCACTATGAATTAATCCAGTAAATAATGCTCCTACAAAACCCAATGGAGATACTGCATAAAACTCTGATAAAGAAAAACTTTTAATATCATGTGTATCTGGTTGCTGAATATTTGAGAGCAGTATAGGTAGTAATGCAAAAGATAATAAAACAGATACTAAAATAAATAAATCAACTTTAGCTGGATCACTAATGTTTAGAAGTAATTGTCCCAAACCAACAAAAATAAAAGTGATAATCATATAAATAGATAATAATTTTCCACGTGTTTGATTTGTAGATTTATCATTTAACCAACTTTCCATAATGATATAAATCCCCGACAAACTTAATCCAGTAAAAATTCTAATTACAAACCATGAATATGGATCAAGAAATACTGAATGAATTAATATTGCAATTGATGCTAAAGAAGCAAGGGCAGCAAATACTCTTATATGTCCAACACGTTTTAAAAATATTGGAATGATAATTGAACCACTAAGATAACCTACATAATATCCAGCAATTATTAATCCAGTTGATAGATAACTAAAACCTTCTAGTACAGACCTTACGCCTATCAATGTTCCTTGAAGGCCGTGTGCTAAACATATGATACCAAAACCAAAAAAAAGAGCCCAAGTGTTGCGTAGAACAGTAAACATTTTAATTTTTATTATT